>CALHIC010000390.1 GCA_938030845.1 uncultured Oribacterium sp.
AGCCTCTTCTTTTCTCTTTTTCTCAAGCTTGATGCATTTAAACTCTATTTCTTTTTGTAGATGTAAAAGTTCTGCATGATCTTCCGCGATTCTTTGTCTTTCCTCTTTGTATTTACATTGTTTCCGATATTTTTCTAAAAACCGAGCGTAAACATCGCTACTGGACTCATAAGCATTATATAAGTAGTTTTCCACATGTTTTAATGCCGTGATAATGCCGCTCATATTTTCTTTCTTGCCACCCTCTAACGAAAACAATCCCCAATGTTTTTCATCTTCATAAGGTATAGCTTTCGGCACTTCAATATAGTTCCCTACCTCCTTCTTTATCCATTCCATAGAAAGCTTCGCGTTTGATATTTCCCAAAAATAATCTGCATCTCGCAATTTATCCACAAAGGATTCATCTACCTTATTGATAAGTGGAAGTTCTTTTACTATATTCTGAACCGCACCATTGTTGGAACTTGCGATAATAATTTCCTTCTCTGCTATTGCGCTTGGCATCACAGCAATATAGGCCTTGTCATAATAATTCAACCTATCCATTTTACTGAGATCTTTATCTGCTAATTTTGCAATTTCATAGGCCTGTTCAACAAGCAATTCTGCAAAGACATCTTTCAATAAAGTTGTCTTCCCTGTTCCGGGAGGGCCGTTTACACTTCTGATTTTCTCATTGCTATCTTGAATGGCCAAGTTCACTGCAAGCTGCTGCATCAAAGAAAGTGAAAACTTAGGATTAGCCGGGAAGCGTGAAAGAGGATAATTTTTAGCCTGTAAGATTTCTTCAAATGCAGCAGGATTAAAACCCTGTGTATTGGCTTTACTATTCAGATTAATTCTCGATTCATTTTCCCCTGAAAGATAGCACTCTAAATTTCTTGCTTTAATGCTTTTTGCCTTTTCTAAATCATCTACAAAAAAAGAATGCAGATTCGTGGCATCCGTTTCCAAGTTATTTAGGACTTTCATCCTAGTTTTTTCAGTTTGAATCGAGTATTGATTCAAAAGCTTTGTAAAAGCCTTATTGAAAAATGCTATATAGTCCTCTTCTTCCGGGCAAGCAAAAATGCTGTTGATATTTTCCTTATTTTCCTTTTCAAACTTTAAAAAATCTTTTTCTTGAGGAATACTATTGTTTTGTAAGATATAATAACTGGCTGTGAAAAATGTCATTTCCCCTTGAAGTTTTAGTTCTTTATCAAAATACAAAGCGAAGGAAAACTTATCTCCCACAGATACCTCATCATCTGTCTCCGAAAGATTATATTTCTCTCTTAGTAATTGAATCACAGTGGAAAAGGGATAAGTATTAAAATACAGAACAATTCCACCCTTATCGTTTGATAAATTTTGACCTTGTATTTCTTCGTTAAGCAAAGAGTAATAATCTCTATCTTTAGGAATCTCCAGCTTTTTCAACAAATTGTCATTTAGCTTAATATCTCCCTCAGAGAGATGTTCCACCATAATCCACGCTTCTAATATGTTTTCCCTCTTATCCATTTTGTATTCCCTCGCCTTTTATACTGCCATTATCTTTTAGACTACTATTCAATAAATGCTATGAATATTTTATGTTAGATACTTGATTATAGGAAGTTCAAAATAATAAAGGCGCTTACCATAAACATTCCAAAATCAGCTCTTTATTTCTCAATCTTTCAAGCCATTGTTCTCCTTTATACCCCAAACCATGAATAATTGCAGCCAGGCCTCCTGCCACAGCTCCCACGGTATCCGTATCTTCCCCAAGGTTCACAGCTGCTAAAACATCATTGGCATAATCCTTGCTTATTAGTCCTATCCTTTCATCGTTTTCCTCATTTTCCTCAACGTGACTGATTGCCCACAAAGCAGCTTCCAGGGTGTCCACCACATATCCGGAGGACTTGATTTCTGAAATATCCAGCTGATGAATCCGATGGAGTCTATCGAAAGGCTTGTCGTATTGTAAGGTGGGAAGGATATCCAAAATATTCTCTCCGGTAAGAAGCCTTTTTGCCACATGCACGTAGATTACGCAGGCTTCCTCCGAAATCCAATGCCCGTGGGTGATGGCGGAAACCGCGCGGATTTCTTCATCCGTACATTCCACAAAGGCCAAGGGCAGGATACGCATAAGGGAGCCATTGCCATTGGATCGCTCCCCTGTACAAGGTTTGCCACTGGTCAGCGCCTCGTAAGTGGCATGCCCGATATCAAAAACTTCTCCATTGGCGGTAAAGGCATTTTCCTGAAGCCAGGAAAGAAAACGCTTTCTGATGTCCTCGATATGAATTTTCCCGTTATTTTCTTTAAGGCTTTTCAAGGTAGCCAAGGTCATGGAAGTATCATCCGACCAGGTTCCTGCCGGCTGGTGATGACAGCCATAGCCTGTGAGGTCCGTGCAAAGGAAGCTTCCTCGCTCCTGAAATTCGTAGGGAACGCCAAGGGCGTCGCCAATGGCAAAGCCAAAAATGGCGTCATAGAGTTTTTTGTTATTAGGGAGAATATTCTGCATATATTA
>CALHIC010000391.1 GCA_938030845.1 uncultured Oribacterium sp.
TGCTTGGCGTCTTTTGAAAATCATGATAAGAGGCAATACATTTTCCTCCCAACTGTAAAATCATGGCATGGCAATCCAAAAAGGGCTGTCGCCCATTACTGCCCAGCTCCACCTCTAAATCAATATAATCCGGATAGCCGCTTTCCATAGCCATCATATTCAGTTGAAAATAAGATTTATCATAGGGGAAGAAGCCTCCCTGACGCTCTGTACGAATCGTAAAAATCAGCTTCTTCTCTCCTAAAATTCCCCGAAGCTCCCCAAGAAACTTCCCTAACTTCTCCTCACGCTTTTTCAGACAGTCATAGCGAATCTCCACCCCGTAAAGAAAGGGGTACAAAGGATGCAGGGCCAATGCTTTGGCATCCCTTATAAAATCCTTTTCCGAGTCTCCTGTCAAAGGTACAATCATTCCCATTTTCCCTCTTCTCCTTTCCGCTATGAACGTCCGATATCTGTATTTTTTCTGTGTCTATGCTTCTTTATATGTACTTTTTCCTATGTATGCTTTTTATATGGAGACTTTTCCCCTTCAGCTATACTACTGCAGTAATTTCTTCTTGAAAGAGAGCATGTTTTCTCCGGTAGGCTGAAAGAAAGGGCTTTTCCAAAATTCTTTTAAGAAGAATATGAAAATACTTTTCCTTCCCCATAGGCTTTACCAGTACAGTAGGTACTTCCGCACGATTTCCGCCCAGGATATCCGTAAACAGCTGATCGCCGAAAAAGAGCGCCTGCGCCTTTGCTATCCCAAACTGCTCCACTGCCTGTAAGTACGCCTTTGCTTTAGGCTTTCCCGCATTGGGAATAACCAAATCCGCATGAACCCTGTCTTGAAATGCCCCCACTCTTTCTACTCCGTTATTGGAAAGCACCGCAGTTTTAAAACCGGCAGCCTTCATCCGATGAAACAGGGCGACAGTTTCTTCTCTGGCAGGCTCATCATGCAGCACCAAAGTGTTATCAATGTCAAAAAGCAATGCTCGATAGCCCTTTTGATACAGCTTTTTAAAGTCTAAGGTGTAGATGGAAGAAATGGAAAAACAGGGAAACAGGGCAAATGTCTTATTTTTCAAGTTCTTTTCCCTCCGCCTTTAAACCTCCTCCGAGAAGCTTTCCGATTTCCTCCATAAAGGTGTTGATATCTTTAAATTCTCTGTAGACAGAAGCAAAACGCACATAGGCCACCTGATCCAGATTTTTCAACCTTTCCATCACCATTTCCCCGATGGTATCGGTGCTGACCTCCTTACTTTCCTGATGAAAAATCACACTTTCAATCTCATCCACCAAGGCGGAGATTTGCTTGGGAGAAATGGGACGCTTATGACAGGAGCGAAGAATTCCCCCTTCCAGCTTGGAACGGTCATAGGGCACGCGACTTTCGTCCTTTTTCACCACCATAAAGGGAAGGGTTTCCGTCTTCTCGAAGGTGGTAAAACGCTTTCCGCAAACCTCACATTGTCTTCTTCTGCGGATGGCCGTGTTATCATCAGCCGGACGGGAGTCAATGACTCTGGTATCCTCCGCGTTACAAAAGGGGCACTTCATACTTCCTCCTTATTCCTCATAGTCGGTATACTGTCTTCTGGCTTCTTCAAAGCTCATTTTTCCCTCAGACTTTTGCTCGTTCTCTTTTGACGCAGGCTCAGTATCTTTTGACGCAGGCTCAGTATCTTTTGGTACAATCTCTGTATCTTGGGGTCCAAACTCCCTATTCTCCGGCTTCCGTTCCTTCCTCGGCGGTATCCGACAATCCGCTTAGGCTTCGCTCTTCCTGATCCTCGGAGATTACCACAGAGAAGCCTCCTTCATTTTCTTTAGCTTGTTCTGTAGAAGGCACTTCTTCTGCCAAAGGCTGTTCTGTAGAAGGCGTTTCAACTGTTATAGGCTCTTCTATAGAAGACGCTTCGACTGCTGTGGGCTCTTCTATAGAAGCCGCTTCGACTGTTGTAGGCTGTTCTGTAGAAGCTACTTCGACTGTTGTGGGCTGTTCTATAGAAGCTGCTTCACTGTCTCTTGCTTGCTCCGAAGAATTCACCTCTCTTCTTGCAGCGCTTATCGTTGAAAAGTCCCCGGCACCCTTACGATAAATCAAAGTCTGCACAAAGCCCAGGTAAGGAATCAGATAAATAGATAAATACAGAAACAACACAAAAATCGGCAAAGCCGGAGATCTTAGGATAAAGGACCACATAACCGCAATAAAGCCGGCAACGGAAGTCACCAAAGAAAAATACAGAATTTGACGGAAATAAGAGAACTTCTGGCCCTTCATTACCGCAACACTTTTTTTCATATTCTGCCAAAGGCTATTTCCCTCTCCATCCCAGACGGTAAAGAAGGTCATATCAAAGAACAGGGAGAAGAATATTAAAATCACAAGGCTTATCCCGTAATAGGACCAGTAAATGAGTCCCTCTCCGAAGAAGTAGTCTATTACTTCCTGCCCTAAGGAAATCACCGCGGAAAAGAGAAAAGCCAAGATACTAAAGCCCAGCATCCTTCCCAGTAATGGAAAAGAATTGGGGTGAAAACCGTAAAAAATCATAGCGGCATTCACCTTCTTTTCTCCCCTGGACATGTCCAACAACATTTTCCTGAAAGAAAATCCCAATACAATAAAGTAAAAAATACATACAAAAACATATAGTGCAAAAAGTATTCCCGTAAGACTAAGACCGATTCCTCTCCTTAGCTCTCCCAAAGAAAAATCTCCGGTAAAGAGGATGAAAGGGTTAAGGAGAGAAGAAAAGAGCATGGTCAAAAGAACGAAGCCCAATAATCCCGCAATATAAGAGAGAAAAATCGTAAACCAATTTTCCCTCCAAAGTTTTCTTGCCACTCTTCTCATGTCTTTATTTTTCATATACAAAAATCCCTTCTGGTAATCAAAATGGGACTATGAAAAAGGGAAGTCGGGATTCCCCTTTCCGCTTTTTCACAGTCCCATGTTCACTTTATTTTTACTGAATAGGTACTACTCCGCCATCATACTTCTTGTTGATAAAGTCCTGAATTTCCTTGGACTGTAATACTTCCACAAGAGTCTTTGCCCATTCAGCATCCTTATTCTTCTCTGCTACGGCAATGATGTTTGCGTAAGTCTGTGCAGCCTCGGAATCAGCCTTCTCCACAGCCAAAGCATCGGAGGGCTTAAGGTTTGCCTGAAGTGCAAAGTTTCCGTTCATGCAAGCAAAGTCTACGGAATCCAGAGAACGGGGAATCTGTGCAGCCTCTACCTCATATAACTCGATGTTGTGAGGATTCTCTACCACATCCTGCTTGGTTGCGGTAAGACCTGCTCCATCCTTTAACTTAATGATGCCGTTATCCTGAAGCAGTAACAGTGCTCTTGCCTCATTTGTAGTATCATTGGGAACCGCAATCTTAGCGCCGTCCTTGATTTCCTTTAAGTCCTTGGACTGTCCTGCATAGATACCGAATGGCTCATAATGAATCTTTCCTACAGAAACAACCTTGGTATTCTTTTCCTTATTAAACTCCTCTAAGTAAGGAAGATGCTGGAAGTAGTTGGCATCGATTTCTCCCTGATCTGTAGCCAGGTTTGGCTGTACATAATCATTGTAGGTAACGATTTCGATTTCCACGCCCTTCTTCTTTAAAGCATCCTTTGCAGCCTCTAAAATCTCTGCATGGGGGCTGGGTGTAGCACCGATCTTGATCTTTACGGTCTCTCCCGCTTCAGCCTTCTCTGTAGCCTTTTCTGTTTCTCCGGCCTTCTCGGAAGCTTTTTCAGAAGCTGCCTCAGTCTGCTTCTCACTCTCCGCCTTAGTTTCTGCCTTCTGTCCTCCACATGCTACCAGCCCGAAAGCCAAAGCAAGG
>CALHIC010000392.1 GCA_938030845.1 uncultured Oribacterium sp.
ACCATACTGATTTTAGCTTTTATTTTTCTGAAACGAGAAGAGTTTATGAAGATTATCTTCGTTTCTTTTCTCTATCCTACTTTATTGGTGCTTACGGGAATGTTTGACTTTGTCTTCGTGCAAGGAGAAATGTTTTTGGTGTGTATTTATTTCTCTTTGTTTTATGGTGTTGGCTCCGGCTTGGTTCTTCGGGCGGGGGTAACCTTCGGCGGAACGGATACTGTTGCCAGAATCTTGAACCGGAAGGTTTTTAAAGGTGTTCCCTTAAGTAAAGTCATGCTTTTCCTGGACGGTTCCATTCTGATTTCTCTGGGCTTCGTTTTCGGAAAAGATATTGCACTTTATGCTTTGGTTAACCATGTGATTTGTATTTATATTATGGACTATATGCTTTTCGGTTTCCGTCAAAAGCTTTATAAGGTCACCATTATTCCATTTATCAAAGATGATACGGAAGACATTACCAAGTATATTTTGGGGCTTGGCCGTGGAGTTACCCAAACAAGAGTTGTGGGAGCCTATACAAAAGAAGAAAAGATTATGCTTTCCTCTATTTGTTCCCCCAGACAGTCGGCCATGATTCGTAAGTACCTTGCGGAGCATTTTCCCAGAGCCTTTATGGAGGTGGCACCAATTGTGACCGTATACGGCATAGGAGAACGCTTTGTGCGAATTAAAGGAGAGGATTAAAAAGTCTACAACATTCGGTAAATAGTATACGCAGGATTTATCTTACCTGCTGATTTGTTTTTTGAATCAGTCCTTTTGATGACTCTTATACGTCTGCTGTTCTCTTAGCACAAAGGCCAGCCAGGGGAAGAGAAGATAACCGAAAACCATTGCAAAGATGGCATAGAAGTTCGGCTCTATAAAGCCATCTTTTTTACTGCTGAATTGTGCGACCCAGTTAAATTGACTGAGCAGGAAGAGGGTTAAGAGAATCGCCAGGATGGATAAGGGCACATCCAGGATAAAGCTTTTGATGGGCTTTTCGATAATTTCTCCCTTTTGTTTACCGTAGTAAAAGCAGAGTACAGCCAAAGGCACCAAAAGGAATTGTACAAATCGGGCAATGGAGCTGATAATCATAATACCCTTCATATCGTAATGGAAGGCCATAGGAATCATAATCGCCCACAAAATGCTGAATACAAAGGCGGCATAGGGGAAGCCTCCTGCAGTTCTCTTGGTGAACACGTTGTTTACCTGTCCGTCCTTGGCCATTGCCTCCAAAAGTCTGGGAGTATGGAAGGAAGCCGCAATATTAATACCGAACATAGAGACAAAAGCACCTAAAACAATGGCGTTTTGCAATACGGGATTGTCAAAGATATCGGCTAAAACCACAACATTGCTTGAATTTAGCAGAGCCATGGGATTCAGTCTCATGGATACAAAAACGATGCCTAAGTAGATAGCGGCAATCATGAAGATGGATAAGGGTAATGCTTTTGGGAGATTTTTTTCCGGACTTTCCATATCGGAAGAACCGCTGGCTACTCCCTCGAAGCCGGTAAAGGCATAAAAGGCTGCTACAATGGCTGTGACAAAGGATTTACTGCTTAAAGCAGGAACGGTGTTGCTGCTGTTTCCGGGTACCAGCAGAGACAGGTCTGCGGTTTGTCTATGCTGTAACAAGAAGAAAATTCCTGCCAGAATCGTCAGAGATAAGGCCAAAACTTTTCCTAATGTAGATATGTTGGAAACAAATTCCAGTACTTTGAGCCCGAACAGATTAATGATAAAGAGGACAAGCATTAAAAGAATAAAGCCTGCTGTCACCAAAGCAAAGCTATTGGTGTCCATACCGAAAATCTGCAGGACGGTTTTTACTACACCGGTGGCCATCACGCCCCAGGCAATGCTGGCGGAAACGAATCGGGTGATTCCGATATAAAGTCCGGCATTTTCACCGAAGGCGGCTTCCACGTAGGCATAGGCGGCTCCGCTCTTCACCACATAGCGGGAGGCGGAAGCGAAGCTTAAGGCTAAAATTACGGCGAATCCCGCGGCGCAGAGATAAGCAAGCGGCGCATAGGAGCCTACCTGTTTTACAACAGAACCGGGTGATAGAAAGATTCCGGTTCCGATAATGGAATTAATCGTTAATAATACGATGGACCAAAAGCCCAACTTTTGCGATTTACTCATTTGCACTCCTTTAATTCAATAGAGGACCCGAAAATATTCGGGTCGACTTTTCCTATGATTTGACAGATAAAGACTAAACTTTTCCATTCAAATTGTGATATTCCTTACAGGCTTCCACCAGGGAAAGGAATATTTTTTGAATATCTTCGTACTTTGCCTGTAACATTTCCGGATGGAACTGGACTCCGATGCCGAAGGGGTAATCCTTTAATTCTATGGCTTCAATAACATCATCCAAGGCTCTTCCGGAAACGCTTAAACTTGCAGGAACCTCCTTAATCGCCTGATGGTGAAAGCTGTTGATACGAATCTCTTCCTTGGCTAAAATCTTAGCAAGTCTGCTGCCGGATTCTATTTTCATGCTATGGGTAGGAATAGAAGGGCCATGTCCCTGAGAATGCTTAAAGCTTTCCGTAGTCTTTAAGGAAAGATCCTGGTAAAGACTTCCCCCCTCTGCCACATTCATTAACTGATATCCGCGACAGATTCCCAAAATGGGAAGTTTTTTCTCTTTCGCCAGACGATAGAGTAGAAAGTCAAATTCATCTCTTTCCGGGCAGATTCCCTGAAGCTTTGCATGGGGCTCTTCTCCGTAACGGTAGGGAGCAATATCCTGTCCTCCTGAAAAAATAATGCCGTCAACAAGCTCTAAGCTTACCCGCAAATTTTCCTCGGAATCCTCCATGGGAATCATCAGAGGTACTGCTCCGGCCGCAATTACGGCAGAAACATAGTCCTTATTCACATAAATTCTTTCATAACCGGGGAATTCACCCCCCTGATCTACAAGCACACTGGTGGAAATACCGATTACTGGTTTTTTCATAATACATCCTTTCATACTATTTTATCGCTATGCTATTATGCCATAAATGTATTTTATGGGAAATTGGAATTTGGGGAAAAGTGAGACAATCTTACGGAAAAATGTAGAAAAAAGAAGAAAAAAGACATAAAAAAGACAATTTATGGAAGTGCTTTTCTTTTTTCTTATAAGAAAATAGTGTATGATGAAGCTGTTTGGAAAAGGAGTAGAGAATGAAAATTATCGGAATAGTTCCCCCATCACGTCTTCGGGAGACGGAAAACCCCTATGAAGACAATGCTGTTTTTCATGAGCTTTATACAAAAAGAGTGGAAGAGGCAGGCGGTATTCCTATCGGGATTATCGGTGTGGACGGTACAGTAAAGGAAGAGGCTTTAGCCCTTTGTGATGCGTTTTTACTTTGTGGAGGAAAACGTATTTTTCCCTATCATTTTCAGGTTATAGAGTATGCTTTGAAAACAGGGAAAAAGCTTTTGGGGGTATGCCTTGGCATGCAGGCTATACACAGTTATTTTATTGCCAAGGAAGAGCAGAGGAATCGTCCCGGGAAGAGTATTT
>CALHIC010000393.1 GCA_938030845.1 uncultured Oribacterium sp.
CAGGCAGCGGCTATGGAAGCAGTAAATCCTAAAACCCGAGGAAGGGTAATAAATTTCCTCTTCTTAGCTTCCTGCATTTTGATAATCTTTTTTTCTTTTTCTACGCTATCTTCTTGCCTTTCTCTTACCGGGTCCTGTTCATCCTTCTTTTGGTAAAATGCCTCCGCTTCCAAAATATATTGGTCACTGACCTCTGTCATTCCCCGAAGCAGTCGCTTGCTGTCCTCTTTCATAAACGATATCCCTCCTGCTCTAAGAAAAGCTTAAGCTGCTCCCGTGTGCGGCTTAAACTCATTTTCACCTTACTAAGACCAAAACCGGATTCCTTCGCAATCTCGGATACGGAATCCATAAACCAATATCTTCTCATGAAAATATTTCTGCTCTCCGGCTTCAATGTATGCAAAAAAGAGTCCATAAGTTCCGACAGCTCATTACCCTCTCCCGGAATCGCTCCCTTATCCGGAAGGACTTCCGACAGCTCTTCCAGCACCACAGGAACTTCTCCTCCCCCACGCTTTTCCGCATGCAAACTGTCGTAACGATCTAAAGAAAGATTCCGAACAATCTTCGATAAAAAAGCCGGCAGATTCTCCGGCTGTTTCGGCGGAATGGCATTCCAGGTCTTTAAATAAGTGTCATTCTCACACTCCTCCGCATCCGCCATGATTTTTAAAATGCCATAGGAAATGGAAAGGAGTAAGCGGCTGTATTTCTTTTTGGTTTCTAAAATCGCAGTCTCCGCCCTTTGAAAATACAGGGCGATAATCTTTTGGTCTTCCATATCCCTAAATCCTTACCTTTATCTTCGTCTAATAATCCAGCGCATTACCCAGGTTAAAATCACCCAAAGCAGTGCACTGATAGCACATATCATAATCCATGCCCTTTGTTCATTCATAAAAGGCAAGGGAACATTCATGCCGAAGAATCCTGTGATAACCGCCAGAACACTGAGTAAAATCTCAAAAATAGTTAAAGTACTCAGGTTGTTATTTAAGTCGTTATTTAAAACATTGTTGTAGGAATCCAACAGTTGGCGGGCAACGCTGGAAAGTAAGTCCGTCATGGACACCAGCTGTCTGGCCTCCACCATGGCATCATCAAACTGCGCAGACTCCTCTTCATTAAAGCTACGATAAATGGCGTGAGCCTGGATATGCTCCAGCAAAAGACGGTTTTGCGTAGCGGCGGATCGTAAATAAATCATGCCCACCTCCAAGTCGGAAAGAGCATAGAGGTTCTTCTTCGTGGTTTTCTGCCGAAGCAAATGGTTAATCTCATCCTTCTGCTTATCCAAACGCTCAATAATCGGATAATAGGCATTGGAAATCATTTCCAAGCTTGCAAAGAGTAAGGTATAAATCGATAGATTCTCTTTGCCATCCACATACTCGCACATTTTCTGAATGATATATACATTGTCCTCATTACTGATGGTCACCAGTCGATTTTTTTGCACAATAAACGTAAGAGGAACCGTCTCATAATATTCCTTATCCTTTTCCAGATCCAAAACACTGTAAATAAAGGTAACGGTTCCGTCCTCCCGATCATAATCCATGTGGGCATGCTCATTTTCATCCAAAGCATACTCCAGCGTTTTCGGATCAATATCATATTCCTCGTATACTTTGGAATGCTTTGTAATTTCATCCGAGTTAATATTAATCCATGTATTATCGTTGCTTAGCTTTTTCGTAACAAGCATATCTTCCCCTATTTCTACTCTAAAAATCAGGAATTCTATTTGCCCTTCTTCACGCTTTACGGCTTGCTTAATTTTTCCCGACTTTTCCTATCCGCTGTCCGGG
>CALHIC010000394.1 GCA_938030845.1 uncultured Oribacterium sp.
ATAAAACAGCCGGTTTAGCACTCCCCCCAATATCTAAACACTCTATCCTGCTACTTTTGCTTTCTCCTCTTTTCTTCCTGCTCGAAATTCTCGAATCATAAAAATACTGACAGAAAGAACCGCAATCACCAGAAATGCCAGAGAAATCGGTCTTTGTACAAAAATCTTCATGGTTCCATCAGAAAGTACCAAAGCTCTTCTGAAATTCACCTCTGCCAGAGGACCTAATACAACTCCCAGTAAGATAGGAACCAGTTGGAAATCCATTTTCCTTAAGAAGTAGGCTAATATTCCGAAGACAATAATCACCATTACATCATAGGAGCGGTTATTTGTGGAAAATGCTCCTGCCATACACATACTCAGTACGATACAGGATAAAAGCTCATAGGGTAACTTTGTGATATTAGCATAGAAAGGAATCAAGGCTGTACCAATAATATACATGAAAATATTGACTACAATGAGACCGAACATAATAGCATAAAGGATACTGCCGCTTTCTTTGAAAAGTGTTGGTCCCGGCACCATGCCATGAATCATAAAAGCTCCCATCAAAATGGCGGTAGCTCCGTCTCCCGGTACACCCAAAGTCAACATAGGAATCATGGTTGCACCGCAAGCACCGTTATTGGCAGATTCTGATGCCGCAACACCCTCGATTTCTCCTTTTCCAAAGGTTTCCGGATGTTTAGACATCTGCTTTACCTGATTATAGGCAATAAATGCTGCAAGACCACCACCTGTTCCCGGTGTTGCTCCAATAATACAGCCCACTAAGGATCCAATGCCTATGGGCTTTCTGCATCGTTTGTATTCTTCCTTGGTAATAACGTCCTTGTCGAATTTTTCCGCTATTCTCTGATCTGTTTCCGGATCATACTGGGATTTCATCATAATTTCCGAAATAGCAAAAAGTCCGATTAAGACAATAATCAAATCAATTCCGGCTGTCAGCTTCACGTTACCAAAGGTAAATCTTGTGGTTCCACTGATTTTATCCATACCGATAGTAGAAACAAATATTCCTATACAGGCTCCAATCAAGCCCTTTAGAATATTCTTGTTAGATACACCGGCTATAACCGAAAGACCGAATATTGCCAATGCAAAATACTCCGCCGGTCCAAAAAGTAAGGTAATCTTAGCTATCTGGGGAGCGGCAATTAAAAGTACCAACGCGCTGATTAATCCACCAATCGTAGAAGCGTAAAGAGCCATTTTTAACGCCTTAAACGCATGACCTCTTTCTGTCATGGGATAGCCGTCAAACAGTGTTGCGGCATTTGCAGAGGTTCCCGGGGTATTAATGAGAATCGCTGTAATAGAACCGCCATAGGTTCCTCCGCAATAAATCGCCAGTAGCATTAAAATAGCTGTTGTAGGATCCATACCATACGTTAGAGGAATACACAGAATAATTCCTAAATCAGAGGTAAGTCCCGGGATTGCGCCTACCACAATTCCTAAAATAAGTCCCAAGGGGATAATGAGTAAATTTTGCCATTGGAACAAAAGTCCAAAGCCTGCACTTAGCCATTCCATCTTCACCCCTCCTTAAAACAAACTGGGTAAATTCACATTAAGTATCTGTGAAAATACCAGATATATCAGTAGCACTGTAACGATGCCAATGGCATAAAACCACCATTTTTTACTTCTATAAAACAGTAGTATAGCAACGACCAGCAGGGCAGTGTCCGCAATATACCCAATGACGTTAAACAGCAGACCATAAACCAGTAAAATCAAAGCAAAAATCACAGATTTCAATTCTTTCTTGAATTTCGGGGAAGAAACCATAGCTTTCTCTATAATAATGGTTTTTTTCGGAAGTCTTAGCCCTTGCACAAAGAGCAATAGAGCACAGATAAACAAACCGCCAATGGCTATTCTGGGTATAGTACTGGCAGTCACCATTCCCTTTTCCAAGCTTTGAATTTGCTGTGGTATTAAAAGCCATAAAATTGCCGAAGCTATCATAAACAAAGCCCCCGACAAAATCTCATTATTGTATTTTATCTTCCCGAAATTCATCTTTTTCATCCTCTTTTATTGCAATAATTCAACATACTGTTTCATGTCTTCCGTTTGCTTATTAATTGCATCTAAAATTTCTTTATCATCAGCTTCCCAAGCCTTCATTCCCATATCGCTCATAAAGCTTTGGAATTCCTGATCTGCATAAACCTTCTTAATGAAATCAGTAAGAATCTGCTTCTTCTCTGCATCCACATCACTCTTTACCGCAAAGTAGTCCATTCCGACAAACTCTGCATCTACACCCATGGACTTGAAAGAAGGAATTTCCCCTATTCCCTCTACTTCAATACCGTCCGGAATAAAGGTTCCCAAACAAGCAAATTCTCCACTCTTTACATACTCACGATAAACAGGGGGAGAACCGATTGCGATATCCACATGTCCGCCTGCAAGGGCATTTATAGCCTCTTGACCGCCATCAAAGGGAACCGCTTCTGCCGGAATATCCAGTTTCTTGAAAAGAACACTAATCATAGTGTAGCTATCATTTCCGGGACCACCGGTAGTTGCGTACTTCACTGTCTTTCCGGATTTTCCATACTCCTTTAAATCCTCTAAAGTCTTGATGCCGGAATTCTTCGGATTGCTTAAAACAACAAATTCCACCTGTCTCATACCAATTAAAGGACTAATATCTTCCAGTTTATAATTTGTTCCCTGAATAAAGTTTGGAGTTAAAGAAAACAGTGGTCCATTGCAAAGCACCATAGTATAGCCATCTGCTTCCGTTGCCATAAAATCACTCATCGCTACAGTTCCGGAACCTCCGGTATGGTTTTCTACAATCACCGGAACTCCTAGATACTTTTCCCCATAGGAAGCAACTTTTCTGGCAATGGTATCCGGTCCACCGCCAACTGACCAAGGCATGATAATGGTTACCTGCTTTGCCGGAAACTTATCTTCCTTCTTTTTACAGGAAAACAAGGATAGGGATAAGCTTATCGCCAACAAGCCCACTAAAATTTTTTTCAACATTTTGTACCTCCTTTACAATCCAGCCTTTATATTTTTGCTTTACCCTTGCTTACTGACCTCCAAGGATAAAGTCAAATTTCTATGTTTCTTGTATATAGAGTTCTATTATTTTTCATACTGGTACCGAAGTTCTTCTCCAATAGAAAAGCAAATGCTTCGATTTCCATACTCCACCTCCGGAAAAGAGGAGTACTCGGTAGAGGGATCTGTGAACAACACTTTTAGTTCCCTCTGATCTTCTTTCGCCCACTGTCGCAAAGCTTTATACACTTCCGGATTCGCACTATTGTATCTTCTGTCTGAAGAAGCCGTAGTCAAACAAAATTCCAAGGGCATCTTTCGCATAAAATGTTCCGAAAGAGAATCCACTTGTCCATGGTGAGGAATTTTAATCCAAGTAATATCGGAAAGCTTCTCTTGAATTGCTTCATCCCAATGCTTCGGAGTATTGTCTCCGCAGAATAATCCTGATAACGCCTTATATCGGATTTTCAACAGCATACAGGTATGGTTGGACATGGCATCCATCTTTTCTATGATTCCTTCTTTTTGAGAATCTTCTCTACATTCTTTTAACTGAGTATACAAAGACAAAAATTCTTCCAATATAGAATCCTTTGCACCTAAGACTTCTATCCTTAATCCATCCAATTCTATAGAATCCCCTTGCGCCAAAGTGTCTATCGGAATTCCTTTTTCTTTGCAATAGACCAAGGCTTCTCCAAAATCTTGCAAGGATTTATAAAAATATTTACTGCTGTTTTTGGAAAATTCTATATCCACCTTGGGGACGTCCTTTTGAAAAGTCATAAAGCCCTTTGGAATCCACAGTTTTTCCACTGAAAAATGTTCCAACACTTCCTTCAGCTTTCCAACATGATCTTCATGGATATGGCTAATAATTACAGTATCAATCCGCTTAATCTTCTTTTCTTTCAAAAAAGAAACAATATCTATTCTTTCCGGATGCCCCTGATATTCATTGTCCAAGCCACTTCCCGTATCCAAAAGAAGACTTTTTCCTTCCCATGTAAAGAAAAAAGCATCTCCATAGCCCACATTCACTGCATGAAGTTCCATATTTTCTCCCTTCAAATCAGCTGTAAAATTCTGCAATATAATCTTTTACCGCCTGTCTGTCATAGCAGAAGGGTCCCGGCTTTTCCATCTTCAAACTCACTGTGGCGGCTGCAAGAAGTGCTGCTTCCTCCATGGATTGATGAAGCCGTTCCGTAATATAGGTACTAAAACAGGTGTCTCCTCTTCCACTTCTTCCGGACAAGTTTCTGGGCTTTAGAGGCTTTTTCACTATCTCCCCTTCCCGATATACCAGAACCTCTGTGTTATGAGTAATCATAATTTCTTTGGCTCCAAAGTCCGATAGTATCTTGGCAGCCTTCTCCCTGTCTGCTGTTCCGGTCAATACCTCCGCTTCCATGGCATCGGTCTTTAGAAAATCAATTTTCGGAAGATATTCCAGTTTCTTCTCCCAATCTTTAAAAAAGACATCCTTTTCAGTCATGTGACGAAGTATTCCTTGTACGTCAATAGCAATTTTTGTTTTTCCATAAAAGTAATCGATAATGTCTTCCGGAATATCTCCATGCATAAGCCCGGCAATATGTACTATTTTTGTGTCCACATCCGGCATATCAGAAACTTGGTAAGGTTCGATTCTGGATAACGCAATAGATGTTCTTTTTTCCTTATCTGCCGTATGATAACGATTCTCGATTGAGGTATTAGTTTTTGAATATGCAGGAAAAACCTTCACGTTGCCGGCTTTGGCAAAAAGCTCTTCTATCTGCATCGGATTGTTGGACTTTGGGAGAACCCCGACTTTATGGCCAAGATTTCCTGCTACAAATCCGGAGTAAACTACCGCTCCGCCAAGTTCCCTAATTGTTTTCCCATCGTAATCTACATTAATATCCTCAGATACCTGTCCCACAATGAATGTATCCAACATTTTATCACCTTTTTCTAGTTTTGTTGTTTT
>CALHIC010000395.1 GCA_938030845.1 uncultured Oribacterium sp.
CCTATTTCTATTTACTCTCATTAGTTAAAAATTTTTTATTAAATTAAGCGGTTCCCTTTTCCTCCAGGTCATCCTCCAAACGAAGGCTTCCGATGGCCTGAATCTGCACGTTGCTGGCTACCTCATTAAAGGAAAGCACCCGCACATTGGGATAGAACTGTTCTATCAGATGATAGAAATGAATGCGCATCACCTGGGAGGTGAGGATTAGAGGAGGACTGGATAAATTATTAAACTTCCTGCTTTCCTCCGCCACCTGACGAATCAGACTCTGTAAGAGTTCCGGGCTTAAGGCCAGATAAAGGCCGTTTTCTCCTCTGGCCAAAGAATTCACCATGGTTCTCTCCAGGCCTGCATCCAGAGTAATAACCTTCATGTTACCGTCTTCACAATACATTCTGGTAATGGTTCTCTTTAATGAAGCACGAACCTTTTCCACAATCTGATCCGTATCCTTCACCGGCAATCCGGTTTCGCTGATACATTCAAACATGGTCTCTACGATGGTTTCCAAATCCTTAATGGAAACCCCTTCTCGCAAAAGGGTAGTCAGTACCTTTTGCAAAAGATTGTAGCTGATGACTCCCGGAAAGGCTTCTTCACAAAGCTCCGGTGCGGTTTTCTTTAAGTTTTCCACCAGACGAACCACTTCCTGTCTGGTCATCAACTCATAGGCATGCCGTTTAATGGTTTCCGATAAGTGGGATAGCATTACAGACAGAGGATCGATAACGGTGTAACCGTAAAGCTCCGCCCTCTCCCGGTTTTCCGGTCGAATCCACTTGGAGGGGATACCGTAGGCCGGCTCAATGGTTTCAATTCCGTCGATGGCATCCTCCACATCGTCCGGCTCCAGAGCCAGTACATAATCTGTCAGGATTTCACCCTTGGCGATTTCCTCACCCTTAATCTTAATGCTGTATTCATTGGTTCCCAGGCTGGAGGAATCTCTTAAACGGATGGAGGGTACCACAAAGCCGATATCCTGGGCATACTGTCTTCGGAAAATGACGATTCTCTGAATCAATCTTCCTCCTACAGACTCGTCAGCCAGAGGAATCAGGCTGTAGCCAAAATCCATTTCAATGGGTTCCACCTGCAGGAGGTTATAGACGTTGTTAACATCCTTGAAGTAATCCTCCTCGGATTCCGCAGGAGCCGAAGCTGCTTCTCCCTGGGCTTCCTGGGGCTGGGGAGGCGCTTCCATACTGGGTAACAAACCTTCCCCTTCCGTCCTTGCCCGCTCCGGCTCTTCCTTGATTCTCTTTTCCAGGAAGTATCCTGCCGCGATAAAGCCTCCGGCAACAGGAAGAATCTGTAAAATCGGCATTCCCGGAATCAGCATCAGTACGCCCATGGCAATTCCCGTAATCATCATGGCACGGGGCTGCTGGGTGAACTGCTTGGAAACGTCCTCATTTAAGGAGCCTTCGGATACTGCACGGGTTACAATCATACCGGTGGAAACGGAAATCAGAAGAGAAGGAATCTGTCCTACCAGACCGTCTCCCACGGTAGCAATAGAATAGGTAGAAAGCACGGTAGCCACCGGCTGTCCTGACTGGACAATACCGATAATACTACCACCCACCAGGTTGATGGCGGTGGTAATGAGAGACATGACACCGTCTCCCTTTACAATCTTGGTAGCACCGTCCATGGAACCGTAGAAGTCGGATTCTCTCTGAATCTTCTCTCTTCGCTCTCTGGCCTGCTGCTCCGTAATCATACCGGAGGAAAGATCCGCATCAATGGCCATCTGCTTACCGGGCATCGCGTCCAATTTGAATCGGGCTGCTACTTCGGATACACGCTCCGCACCCTTGGTAATAACGATAAACTGCATCAATACGATAATCAGGTAAATAATCAAACCTACTACCACGTTTCCTCGTACCACGAAGTCTCCGAAGGCCTTAATAATCGCTCCGGAAGAACCGCCGTTGGTTAAGATATTTCTGGTTGTGGAAACGTTGATTCCCAAACGGAAAAGGGTGGTAATTAAAAGTAAGGACGGGAAAATAGACAATTCCAGCGGTTCCCGAATCGTCATGGTAATCACTAGAATCATCATGGAAATGGCCATATTCACCACAATCGCCACGTCAACCATGATGGCGGGGAGGGGAATAATGAGGAGCAATATGAGAACCAGTACGAAAAGTACTACTCCATTTTGCAAAATGTTTTTAACCATCCCTGTTATCTTCCTTCGCTCTTTCTAAAATATCCTGTCTGTTTTCTTTCTGGTAGATATACACTAAGATTTCCGCTACAGCCCCGTAAAAATCTCCGGGGATTTCTTTGCCCACATGACAAAGGGGGTACATCGCCCGGGCCAGAGGCTTATTCTCAATGGCCGTTACGCCATTGGCTTCTCCTACAGCCACAATTCTCAAGGCCAATTCATCCTGTCCCTTTGCCAACACCACCGGGGCGGTGTTTTTGTCCGGATCATACTTAATGGCAATAGCCAAGTGCTCCGGGTTTCGAATAATCACATCCGCGTCCGGAACCTGCTGCATCATTCGCTGATTGGCTCTGGCACGCATTTGCTGCTTCATTCTACCCTTGATTTCCGGATTTCCTTCCAGCATCTTGTACTCGTCTTTTACTTCCTGTTTGGTCATCTTTAAGTTATTTTCATATTCCCACTTCTGATACATAAAGTCGAAAAGGGCAATAATCAAAAAGACTCCGCAAACCCTGGTAATCAGGTCGAACATCATGGACACCAGGGCCAGACTGGAATTTTGGATATCCATGTGCACCATCTTGGCAATGGGAATGATATCCGCCTTAATGATGGAATAGAGGAAATTAATGAGAATAATAATCTTCAAAATATTCTTCAATAATTCCACTACATTTTTCTTGGAAAAAATCCTTCCTAAGCCCTGCATGGGGTTTAGCTTGGAAAACTTAGGCGTTAATAATTTAAAACTGATGTTGAATCTGGTCTGTACCAAGCTGGCTATCACACCCAAAAACATCGTCACCAGCAATAAAGGCATGGCGGACTTCACAAAAAGCCAGGTGAATCTGAGATACAGTTTATTGGAAATGGGGCTGGGCTCATCTAAAAGCTCTAAAATATAGGAAAGAAAATTCCTCAAATCCTTATAGATGAAGGGCATCATAAAGCGGACAGCATAAAACACGCCGAATAAAACCGCTACAGTGACAATGTCTCTACTTTGAAAAACATTACCTTCCTTTCTGGCGTCACTTCGCTTTTTTTCGGAAGGCGCTTCGGTCTTGTCGCCGTCTGCCACTGTTAACCCTCTCTTTCCCCAGTATTCCTATTCTTTTACATCCTGATGAGTTTAGCTAATGCTTTTCAATTCGTCTATAGGCAATTTCACCAGTTTTTAAGTTTTTTTTAATTCAGCTTATGCTTTTCACCTGAAAAATCAAAAGAAAAATTAAAAATATTCATTATTTCAATTCTTCTGATTTTAGGCTGTTTTTTCCTCTGCTTAAACTTGGCTGTTTCTCTTGCTATTTTACGGATTCTTAAATTTTCGAGCCCTTTTCCACTTTTTTCTAAAGCGTCCCATAACTTTTTCTAAAGCAGTCCCATGACCTTATTCAGACTCTCAAAGGCAAATGCTATAAAGTCCTTCATCTTATCCGTAATGGGAATCAAAAGGAAGTAAAGCATGGAAAAGCCCAGAATGATTTTCAGCTGGAAGTTCACCGCGAAAATGTTAATCTGGGGAATTATACGCATAAGAATACCCAAAGAAATCTCGGACATCAGCTCCAAGCCCATAATCGGGAAGGCCAGCTCCAAGCCCATCTTCATAGACGCCACAAAGAGGGAAAGCATCAGCTTCGGCATCAATAAAAGCTTTATGGAAATTCCTCCAAAGGGATGGGTGTCAATGGTTTGGAACAAAAGCTCCAAAAACCGCAGATGCCCGTCCATGGAAAAAAATAAAAGCATCATAAAACCGTAGAAAAGTCCCGTACTCACTGTAGCCTGGGATCCGCTTTGGGGGTCGAAAACCTGGGCCATGTTTAAGCCCATGGAAAAGTCCATAATGGATGTGGCAAAACGCAGGCAGGTAAAGGCCAGCTCCATGGCAAAACCCAGACAGAAGCCTACGAAAAGCTCCTTTAAAAGCATAAAGCCATACTCCAGAATACTTCCCGGCATATGATGAAGCTCTCCGCCGATATGCACATAGCAAATGGCGGAAAGCATAAAAATCAAAGCTGCCCTGGCACGACGGGGATAATCCGTTCTTCCAAAGACAGGATTAAAGGCAATGGCCCCTGTCATTCGCATGACAATAAAGGAAAATAAGACCAGCATATTATCCTCCTGCCACCATTTTCATAATCATGGTAAAGAAATCCTGCATGGTCTTTAAGAGGGTTCCTCCCAAAACCGTCAGCATGATAATAATGGCAATAAGCTTCGGAACAAAGGTCAACGTCTGCTCATTGATGGAGGTTGCCGCCTGAAAGATGGCAATCACGATACCCAAAATCATGCTCACCAAAAGGAAGGGCATGGCAATCCTTAGGGACAGCATAAAGGTTTGGTTCATAATATCTAAAATTTCCGCACTATCCAGCATTTTCTTCCCCTTTCCCTATCGGAAACTGTTGACCACACTGGAAAAAAGCAGGTTCCATCCATCTACGGTGATAAAAAGCAAAAGCTTAAAGGGCATAGACACCATGGCGGGAGGCAACATTACCATACCCATAGCCATCAAGGTGGTGGATACCACCACGTCAATTAAGAGGAAGGGCAGGTAAATCAAAAAGCCGGCAGTAAAGCCTCTTTTCAGCTCCGAAGTCATAAAAGCGGGGGTTACCACGGTTAAGGGATAATCCTTCGGATCCTTTTGCAGCTCCACCTTACTCATGGATACAAAACGATCCAATGTGGCCTTTTCCGTATTCCGGAGCATAAACTCCTTCATATCCTTCCCCATTATATTTAAAGCCTCTTCCTGGGTAACCGTTCCCTTCTTATAAGGTTCATAAGCCTCCGCATTAA
>CALHIC010000396.1 GCA_938030845.1 uncultured Oribacterium sp.
TATCCTCCAAAAGAAGCTTGTAGCACTCTGCAATTTCATCCCGAATGAAGTCATCCAGCGTCCACATGGTAGTGGTAGGACGGGTAAAACCCTTTTTCTCCAAAACCGGATAGAGCTGATTTTGCTTTCTGGACAAATGAATTTTGAACTTTAACAATTCCTCGTAAAGCTCCAACCATTGATTTTTAATGACAGGATACTGCACCAGATCCTCTACGGAAAGAAGAAGTTCCTTCATTTTGGCATTTTCTCTACGATAGCAGGAAATGGGATGATTTTCCGGAAGAGATTGCTCCTTTGTGACCAATACATCCTGAAAAACCTCCAGCATGGCCTGAATATCTTCTTTTACACATTCATCCTCAGTCTCCTCCACCATTTCCTGCTCGATAATGGCAATTTCATAAGGAGCCAAATGTTTCACCCTATCTTTCAGCGCTTTTCTTGCCTCTTCCAAACTAAGCTTTCCTTCATCATAGGCGGACTTTATTTCGTGTACGATTTCCAATTTCTTTCCATCAATATTTTGAAAATTTTCTCTCATAGCTTCCTCCTTAAGGGGACTTTTCTATCTGCTTATCCATAAGAGTAGAGTCGATAAGCTCTTCCAATCGGTTGAGTTAGAATTATCTAACTTATATCATCATAACAAAAATGAAGAAAGAATAACAATAAAAATTCCATATCAAAATCTAAAGAGATTTTCAGAGGATTTCTCTAATGCACATCTTCTTTAGAGAGCAAGGCTTCCTTTCAAACTATTCGGGAAAATGAAATATAAAATATATTAATGCTAATCATAACGAAGATTTTATTTATTATTCTTAAAAACGGCATTATACTGCTTGGGTAGACATGGCTAACCGATTTAAATAATAATAATTGAAACAGGCAAGTTCGACTAACTTTTCTATTCAAATGATTTCTTATCATTTTTAGAATATGCCGGCAGAGAAAAGCTAAGAACTAACTTCATTTTTGGATAAACCGGAAAGCATAGTAAGGGGCGTTAAGAAAATTAAACCTGGACGTGAGGCCGTAAATCACAGTTTATAGAAAGAGGTTTAAAATGAAGAAGTTGACGAAAGGGGTCATTCTATCCCTTGCTTTTGTCTTGCCCACAATTTTGGTGCAGGGAAAAGCATTTGCTGCAGAGGCAGGAAATTCCGGTGAATGGAAAGCTGTAAACGGAAAATGGTTCTATGAGAAAGAGGGTAAGCCTGTAAAGGATTGGCTTTTGGATAAGGGAAATTGGTATTATCTTTCTCAGGACTCCGGAGAGATGCTTCTGGGAAGCCAAGAAATTAAGGGCGTTAACTATTATTTTCAAAATAAAAATGAGGCGGTAGAGGGTTCTATGGCTAGGGGTTGGCATCAAGACAGTAAGGGTGCCTATCGCTTTTACGATAACCGGGAGGGAAGCCCTACAGAGGGACAGGAGCTTAGAGGCTGGCAATGGATTGACAGATATTGCTATTATTTTGAAGAAGAAGGTGAGAAAAAGGGAATTCTTCTGCAAAACGGCATTAGCAAGGATGGTTATACCGTAAATGAAGAGGGACAATGGACTGTGAACGGTGTAGCGCAGTTCGTTGAGGGAAAAGGCTTTATCACCAAAAAATCCGATGTAAAGGGTGTTTCCAGAACGATTGAAAATACGGAAGCTCGTCCGGAAAGAACAAGTTCTACGCGCAGTCACTCCGGAAGAAGCAGTGGAGCAGGAAGTAACGGAAGCGCTAATATAAACAGGAATGGAAGCAATACAGGAGCAAGCGGAAACACAGGAGCTTCCTCTAGCGGAGTGAGTGAGGAAGACAAGAAAAATTCCAAGACTGAAATGCCTCAGGAGAATCCTAAAGCAGAAAATCCTAAAGTGGAAACAGGAAAAGAAAATCCGGATAAGAAGGCGGAATCCTTGCTTGCAGACGGTATTTTCTACGGTACGGGAACTTGGTCAAGATATTATGAGCAAACCGGTCCCGACATTGTCAAAGTCAGCATTAAGGATGGAAAGATTGCCGAAGTCAGCAATGTGAAATACACGGAAGATGACAGCTATCAGGACAAGACCTTTAAGATTTTTGATTATCTCAAAGGATTAGAGGATGTAAAAGAGCTGGAGAAAAACCTGAAGGAGAAAAAGGGTGAAGCCTATGATGCGGTAGCTTCCGCAACCCAGTCCACATTGGGCGAGGTCAGTGCAGTGGACAATGCTCTTGCCCGTTCCAGAAAGCTGAAAAAAGACGGAAAAGAACAAAAAATTGCCTATTTTGATTTTAGCAGAAAACCAAATGCCAGAGCGGTAGGAGAGAGCTTGGATATTTCCGATACCATTCTTGATCTGCATTTTGCAGACGGAAGCAGACAGGATCTTCCTTATGCAGACTTTGCAAAGTATAGTATTACCGTGGATAAAGAACAGGGAAGTCCCTTACCGGAGATTGGAACAACTTTTCCGGTATATTTCCAGAACGAAGACTCTTTGATTAAGCTCCCAAGCTTTATTCAGGTGCAAAAGGATTATAGGTGGGCTTATGCGGATAAGATTCGTCTGACCTATGAAGATGGAGAGGTGAAAACCCTGCCTACGGACAAGGATCATTTTGTTTTCCGAGCTGTAGAAACGGGAAAAGCCATCACAAAAGCAGAGCTGCTTCGGGGAGGAAAAGTTCTGACGGAGGGTGTATATGATGCAAATCGCTCTGTTTGGGATTTCCATTTAGATGACAAACAGCTTCCGAAAAACTATGATGCTTGGAGATATAAGGATATTCAATTAAAAGAAGTTATGGATGAAGGAAAAATCCCTGCTTCCTTAGAACTTCTTTATAATGGGGAGTATATTCTGGAAGACACAATCAATCTGGAAAAAGAAGCCCTTCTTTCCGGAGAAGTTCTTGAAAAGGACGGGGATGTAAATATTGATTATTTTGAAGAAATCGAAAAAAATCCTGCTTTGTTAATCGGAGAAGCGGAGAATGAAAATGAAAAGCCTGTAAAGGTGGAATTACGCTATATTCCCGATAAGACAGAGAAAAAAGTCTCCGAAGAAGGAAATTCTGAAGACGGAGAAGGAGAAGAAGAAAAAAATGCCACCGTAGAACTAAGTTTTCCGGATTTAATCATTAAAGGAAAGACAGCGAAGGTAATTCTTCATCTTCACTATATTTCCATCGAAGAGGAGGGAGAAGACGGAGTGGCAGAAGCGGAATAATGCGTATAGCAATCTTCCTTTTTTAAGAATTTATGAGCAATCAGAAAAATAAATAGTTTTCCGGCAGTATAGGCCTGAAAAAGGGGTAGTCTGAGCCCGTGGGTACTTGCGAAAAACAAGAGAAACGCAGTTTTTCGCTTAGTATCCCCTACGAGGCGAAGCTAGCGAGAGCGTGCCCCGCTTCAAACCTATATTGCTTAGAAAATTTTTTTGATTTTGTACTGACCCTTCTTTTAAACCTTAGTCGTTTTGATTCAACCACTCCATCAATATCTTCTTGTAAAGCTCCTCTTCATCGACAAAGCACATGTGCCGAGAATAACGGAAAAGCTCCCACTTGGCATTGGGGATAGCATCAAACATTAATTTTGCGATATAAGGAGAGCAAAGGTCTTCTCCACCGCTACAGATTAGGGTTGGCTTGGAAAAATCCTTCAGCTGATCCATGTAATTATAGTCCCGAAGAGAACCTGTGGGGGTAAATTCATTTGGACCCCATCCTGCCACATAGGCTTCGGTTCCTGCTTTTTTCTTTCTTGTCAGGCCCTCTGCTGCATCCGGGCCAAAGGGACCGGCACAATATCTGGTCATAAACTCCGTAATGGCAACATCATAGTCCGGATCACTGTAGTTTCCGGTCTCCTCCGCCTTGGCGATAGCCTCCTGCATCTCCTTGGGAAGATAGCCCACTCTTCTTTTCTGCTCACTTTCCCAAATGGCATTGTAGGGAAGGGTACTGGAAAGAATATAGCTGGCAACTCCCTCCGGCTTACATTCGCATTCGTAGATGATAGCTAACATTCCACCCCAGGACTGTCCTAAGATATGTACTTCATCCAATCCTAAATGCTTTCTCAGGGCGATTAATTCGTTTAGCCAGGTCTCCTTAGTCCAAAGCTCCGGATGTCCGTCCAGGTAGGAATTTCCGCAGCCCAGCTGGTCATACATAATCAGCTGACGTCCATCCTTTTCCGCAAGGTCATCCAAAACCTCGAAATAGTTGTGGGTGGAACCGGGTCCACCATGGAGCAGAAGAAGAGGCTTTTTATTGCCCTTATTCTCTCCAACAATACGATAATACGTTTCATAGCCTAAATAAGGCATGCGTCCTTCTTGAATCTTTGCCATAATGTCCTCCGTTTCCACCGGCTGAGCCGCTGGTTTTCTTAAATTATATTTCTTTTATCATACCATACTTTCCAAGAGATGTTAATTATTTAACGGGAAATACTATGAAGCGGAAGTCGCTTAATACTAAAAATCCCCCAAGGGAGAATGACTGTCCTTTGGGGGATTTTACAAATCTTCTAATGAGAAAACATCGAATTCGCTAAAGGGAAAACTATATTACTCTCCCTTAACGATGCTTCCGTCTTCCTTTACAATCAGAAGATCCTTGGTGTAGTGGTTCAATACATGGCATCCGTCCTCGGTGATGATTACCAAATCTTCTACACGTACGCCGATATTTTCCTCAGGAATATAGATACCGGGCTCTACAGAGAAGCACTGTCCAACCTCGATAATCTCTTCATTAACGGAGGAAACGTCTCCCACCTCATGATCCTCGATACCTGCGGAATGTCCGGTTCTATGGGTGAAGTACTTACCATAGCCCTTCTCCTCGATATAGTTTCGGCAAGCCAAATCCACATCGCACATTCTGTTGCCGGGCTTTGCCATGGCGATTCCCCGAAGGTTGGCATCTCGTACAATCTGATAAATCTCCTTATGTCTTTCACTGACTTCTCCAATGAAGACGGTTCTGGTCATGTCGGAGATATAGTCATTTAAGACACCGCCGATATCCAGAATAACGCAATCTCCCTTCTTTCCCTTGGTATCGTCGGTAACGTGGTGAGGATCTGCGGCACCGTGTCCGTAAGCGGTAATGGGATCAAAGGAAACGCCGGAACAGCCGTGCTTCTTGTACAGGTCTCTGGTTACGGCATTTAACTCCTTCTCGGTTAATCCCTTAACCACGTAAGGAATCAATTCCTCCATAACCTTATCATTTACCAGGGAGGACTGAATCATCAGCTCCTGCTCGTGCTTGTCCTTAATCTGACGAACCTTGTCTACGATTACGGAACCGTTGACGAAGGAGGAGCCTGCCTTTAACTCCTGCAAACGAAGAAGGAAACGTGCCGGCCAGGTCTTGTCGATACCCATGGGCTTATCCTTATCAATTACCCGAGAAAGAATCTCTACACCGTCTTCCGTATCATCAAAATAGGTAATCTCAACGCCAAGGTCTCTCTCCTGAGGAAGCATACGGTTTACGAACAGATGCTTGTCCCCCTTTGTGTTGATATACAATGCCAACATTCTTTCGCCGGGATGAATCCACTTTCCGGTTAAATAGAAAATGGCGGGTGGGTCGGTAATAATCATCTGAGAAAGATTCCGCTCCTCCATCTTCTTTAAAATCCGCTCTAACTTGCCTTGATCCATGTTGTTTCTCCTTTCTATAGAGGGAGAAGGGAGCTTCCTGCTTCCTTGCTCCAAAGAATAATGTGTTTGGCATAACTACCTAGATTATAGCAAAATTTCACTAAAATAGCACATTGAATGCAAAAAAAGTTGAAGAAATTGTAAAAATCCGATATAGACAAGATTTATAACTGAGCATTTAAAATAAAAATTTGCGGAGGAAAATCTTTTGTGCTATAGTACAGAAGTCCTAGTTATTCAGTAGGTTTATAGGAATATATGGCAGGGCAGAAATCATAAGTATAGAAAGTAGAAAGAAGCTTTTAGTGGTAAAAAGCTTTTATGGGAGAAGAAGGAGAAGAGAACTATGGGTAACGTAAAGAAGAAAAAAATAGCCTTGGGCTTACAATTATTGATAGCATTGTTTTTCGGAGGGGCGGCAGGATATTTCCTTCCTCAATTCGCAAGCTTTTACCAGTTTCTGGGACAGGCCTTTATCCGGCTCATCAGTATGCTGATTATTCCTTTGGTGCTTCCCCTTGTGGTGGTGGCTGTGGCAGAGGTGCTGGGAAAGAATCATTTTCAGAAGCTCCTGGGAAAGACCTTCCTGTATTTCTTTGCCGTAACTACAGGAATTACCGCCCTTTTTGTCTTTGCTTCCTATTACTTAGGCTTTGGACAGGGGGTAAATATCGGGCAGGAAGGCGCCAGCCTGGAGGGCATTGCCACCGGCGTGAAGATTGATGAGTTTTTCTTAAACTTCATTCCTTCCAATCTTTTCAAGGCACTTACAGACGGCGCATTACTTCCGATTCTGATTTTCGCCATTTTCTTAGGCTATGGCGTAGGTCAGCTGGAGCAGGAGAAGAAGGAAACTTTCCTTTCCGGCATAAAGATTTGGATTGCCGCCATTTACAAGATTTTAGATGCGGTGATTTTACTTTCCCCTGTGGGCGTATTCGGCTTTATTGCCAAGGATGTGGCAACAACCGGAGTGGACAAGCTGGTAGGACTCGGACAGTTTGTAGTAGGAATGTACCTTGGCTACGGCGTTTTGGCACTTGTAATCTTCCCTGTTATTGCTATTCTATATAAGGTAAACTATGTAAAGCTTATCAAGAGTATCGGAGATTTGGTGACTCTGGCCTTTGTGTCCGGCGGATCCAGCGTGGTTTTACCCCCACTTTTGAAGCGTTTGAAGAAGGAAGGCTATGACGAGGCGGTAACGGATTTCGTGGTACCTCTCGGCTACTCCTTTAATCTTGAGGGAGCGGCAGTGTATTTTGCCTTGGCGACTGTCTTTTTGGCAAATGCTTACGGCATTACTTTCACTCCCCAGGCCTTACTGTTTACGGTTCTCCTTTTAAGTTTAATCGGAAAGACCGCGGCAACCATCCCTTCCGGGGCCATTGTGGTTTTATTGGCGGCAGCTCCCCAGTTGGGACTTCCTGTGGAAGGTGTAGCCTTGATATTGTCCGTAGACTTCTTTGCAAATGCAGGAAGAACCGCCTTAAATGTGGTAGGTCAGGCTTTGGCAGTGGCTGTATTGGACAGTAAAAAAGAAAATGCGGAAAAAGTAGAAAAACCGGCAAAGGCGGAAAATGTAGCAGGCAAGGAATTTGTTGCCAATGCAGGCTAAGAAACAGTTGTTACTAAAGTAGGCCAAGAAGCCCGATAGAACGAAGGAAAAATCCGCCGGCCATGCAGGATGAATTGGAAGAAAAAACATTTATAGAATACGAAGTTTCGGAAAGGAAGTAATATGGCAGAGAAGAAGGTATATGTAATCCATGAAAATCTGGAATGGACCCAGCATTTGGTAAAGTGGCTGGAAGAAAAGAAGATTCCCTATGAGCTATGGGATTTATCCAAGGGAATCCTGAACTTGCAGGAGGCGCCTCCTGAGGGCGTGTTCTATAACCGTATGTCTGCCTCCTCCCATACCAGAGGCCACCGTTATGCACCGGAGTATACGGAGCAGGTGCTTTCCTGGCTAACAAGACACGGCCGTAAGGTGGTAAACGGTTTAGGTGCCATTAATCTGGAAATCAGTAAGGTAAAGCAGTATCTTGCCTTAGAGGAAAATGGCATTCCCCACCCCAAAACCGTGGCAGTTTTAGGACAGGATCAGATTCTGGAAGGCGCAAGACAGCTAAACATTTACCCTCTGATTACCAAGCATAACCGTGCAGGAAAGGGCTTGGGGGTACAGCTTTTCCAGAATGAAGGGGAGCTGGAGGCCTATGTCAACAGCCCGGCCTTTGAGCCTTCCGTAGACGGCATCACCCTCTTGCAGGAGTATATTAAGCCCGCAGACGGCAGAATCCGCCGTTCCGAGTTTATCGGACAGAAGTTTTTATACACCGTATCCATTGACTCCTCCGACGGCTTCCAGCTCTGCCCGGCAGAGGGTTGCCAGATTGGAAAGAAGAAAGAAGAGCTGGAAAGCTCTGAAAAATTCCAAATCACAGAGCCCTTGGAGAAGGAAAGAGAGCAGGCCTACACAAAATTTTTACAGAACAGCGGCATTGACGTTGCGGCGATTGAGTGGGTACAGTCGGCAAGCGGAGAGATTTATGTTTATGACGTAAATACCAACACCAACTATAACCCCACCGCGGAGAAGAATGCCAATATCTACGCCCATGAGCATTTGGCAGAGTATCTGGGCAAGCTGTTAAAAGAGCAGGGGTAAAAGGTTTTCCGGAAATAAAGAATATGGATCGGAAGTTTTTGTAAAGAGAATATAAGCAGCTTTATAAAGTGAAGGAAGGGGATGTTCATTCCCCTTCCTTTTTGCTATAAATAAAGGTATAGGATAGAAGGAATATTTTTCGAATATAATCAAAAAGAAAGGATAAACCATGAATACATTTATTTGCTATGACCGTTGCAGCACCTGCAAAAAGGCGGAGGATTTTTTAAAGGCTCACAATGTCTCTTTTGAAAAGCGCCCGATTAAGGAGCAAAATCCAAGCGCCAAGGAAATCCATGAGATGAAGGAGCGTTCCGGCCTTCCCTTAAAGCGCTTCTTTAACACCAGCGGACAGTTGTATAAGTCTATGGAATTAAAGGACAAGCTCCCCAATATGTCCGAGGAAGAGCAGGAGGCATTACTGGCAACAGACGGTATGCTGGTAAAGAGACCAATATTCCTTTATGGAGATAAGGTTTTGGTGGGATTTAAAGAAAAAGAATGGGTAGAGGCTTTAGGAAAATAAGATTTGGACGTCGCGGGTGATAATCGTTGATATTTTCGGCAATAAAGGTCTGAAATGGGGGGAGTCTGAGCTCGATACTTGCGAAATCCGGCGAAGTGAAGAACTGTAAAAATCA
>CALHIC010000397.1 GCA_938030845.1 uncultured Oribacterium sp.
GATTTTCGTAAGGAGCTTAAGAAGTCCATGGATATCTTGGGAATGGATCATAGCTATGCAGAGCGTGATTTAAATGTGGGCTTCTCCGGTGGAGAGAAAAAGAAGGCGGAGATTTTACAGCTTCTGATGTTAAAGCCCGGCCTCGCTATTCTGGATGAGACCGATTCCGGATTGGATGTGGATGCGGTAAGAACCGTTTCCGAAGGAATCAAGGAGTATCAGAAGAATATGGAGGGCTCCCTTTTAATTATTACTCACTCCACAAGAATTTTAGAGTCCTTGACAGTAGATAAGACGCATGTGGTGATTAACGGTGTGATGAAGGCTGAGGGAGACGGAAGTCTGGTAGATAAAATCAACAACGAAGGTTTTGAATCTTTTTTGGAGAAGGAATAAATCCTTCTATTTGGAAAGCTAGAGGATAGTATGGCAAAGGAAAGAACAGAAGTTCAAGATATTGATCGTTCTTTATATGATTTTCGATATGAAGAAAAGGACAGCGACTTCTATAAAATCAAAGAGGGCTTAACACCGGAAATCGTAGAGGAGATTTCGGATAAGAAAAATGATCCTCAGTGGATGAGAGATTTCCGTCTGAAGGCCCTGGAAGTTTATCATAAAACAGATATTCCCAACTGGGGACCGGATATCTCCGACTTGAACATGGACAATATTGTGACCTATGTTAAGCCGAAAACCAAGATGTCCGCAGACTGGGAAGAGGTTCCCGAGGATATTAAGAATACCTTTGAAAAGCTCGGTATCCCGGAGGCGGAAAGAAAGAGCCTTGCCGGAGTAGGAGCACAGTTTGACTCCGAGCTCGTTTACCATAATCTGCAGGAGGAAGTGGCAAGACAGGGCGTTATTTATACCGATATCGAGTCTGCATTGCATGGTCCCTATGGAAAAATGATTGAAGAGCACTTCATGAAACTGGTGCCACCGACAGACCACAAGTTTGCCGCACTTCACGGAGCGGTTTGGTCAGGTGGATCCTTCGTCTATG
>CALHIC010000398.1 GCA_938030845.1 uncultured Oribacterium sp.
GCCCATATAAAAGAGCTTATGCTTCCTTTCCTTTAAACCGGGAATCAGGGCAAGATTTGCGGTAACGTGTCCCGCGGTGCCTCCCCCTGTTAATACAATCTTAGCCATGAATCTCCTTTACAATGCTTTCCTTCACCTTCTCCAGCTCTCCATCCTCATAAGAAAGAGGAGTCCATAAAACCATGCTGTCCTTTGCATCAAAGCGGGGAATGATGTGCACATGAAAATGCTCCACCGTCTGGCCTGCCGCTTCTCCGTTGTTTTGTACCACATTAAAGCCCTTGGCACCGGTAGCCTTTACCATAGCCTGTCCGATTTTCTTTGCTAATGGGAAAACTTTGGCCAGAACTGCATCATCCATCTCCAAAAGATTCTTTCCGTGTTGCTTTGGCAGAATCAGACAGTGTCCCTTTGCTGCCGGAGAAATGTCCAAAATCACCCGAAAATCCCCATCTTCATACACCGTTCCGGAAGGAATCTCTCCATTGGCAATCTTACAAAAAATACAATCTGTGCTCATTGTTCTGTCCTCTCTTTCTCTGCTAATCTCCTGCTGAAATAATAGTTTTCTCTATCTGAAATAATTGTTTTCTCTATTATATCGCATTAGCTAAATTTTGCTAATTTAAATACCGCTTTAAATATTTTCCGGTATAGGATTTTGGATTTTCCGCCACCTCTTCCGGAGTACCGGTACAAAGCACCGTACCGCCGCCGCTTCCTCCTTCCGGACCCATATCAATCAGGTAGTCGGCACACTTGATGACATCCAGATTATGCTCAATCACAAGAACCGTATTGCCGCCATCTGCCAGTCTTTGCAGCATTTCCACCAGCTTCCGTACGTCCTCAAAATGTAATCCTGTGGTAGGCTCATCCAAAATATACAGGGTTCTTCCGGTTCCTCTTCGGCTTAGCTCTGTTGCCAGCTTGATTCGCTGGGCTTCTCCTCCGGAAAGCTCCGTACTGGATTGTCCCAGGCGAATGTAGGAAAGCCCCACATCCATGAGAGTCTGCATTTTCCGCTGAATACTGGGGATATGGGCAAAGAACTCATAGGCCTCCTCCACTGTCATATTCAGCACATCATAGATATTCTTTCCCTTATAGCGAACCTCCAAAGTTTCCCGGTTATAGCGTTTTCCGTTACAAACCTCACAGGGCACATAGACATCCGGCAGGAAATGCATCTCAATCTTTACAATACCGTCTCCGGAGCAGGCTTCACATCGTCCTCCC
>CALHIC010000399.1 GCA_938030845.1 uncultured Oribacterium sp.
CGGTTTCCCGGGAATGGGAATGGGAATGGGAATGGGAAAGAATCCCTTCGGAAGAGGCGGCGGATTTCCCTTCTAAAGAAAAGATGGATTTCCCGACTAAAGAATAGACGGATTTCCCTTCTAAAGCTAGAGACAATTCGCAACGTATCATCAAGCATTTTATGTAGCGTTTCAACAGCTAGTCTGTAGAAATAAATTTAACTAAACACACACAAAGGAGAAAAGAAATGGCAGTTAAGATCAGATTAAGAAGAATGGGACAGATTCACGCACCTTACTATCGTGTTATTGTGGCAGATTCCAGAAGCCCAAGAAACGGTAAGTTCATTGCAGAGCTTGGATACTATGATCCAACCAAGGAGCCAACAGTATTTAAGGTAGACGCAGAAGAGACAAAGAAGTGGTTACAGAACGGAGCACAGCCAACAGAAACTGTTGCAAGACTTCTGAAGAAGTTTGACATCTAAGTCTTATTTCAAAGGAGGATGCTGTCGTGAAGGAATTACTGGAAACCATTGCAAAGGCATTGGTTCAGTTTCCTGAAGATGTTCATGCTGAGATGGAAGAGAAGGAGGGAGAAATCCACCTGACTCTTTCCGTAAATGAGCAAGACATGGGAAAGGTGATTGGACGTTCAGGTCGTATCGCCAAGGCGATCCGTTCTGTCATGAATGCTGCTGCATCCAAGCAAAATCTCAGAATATCCATCGATATTCAGTAAGGAGAAGGTATGTCTTAGGGCATACCTTTTCTTCACGCTAGGGGAGGAAAGATGTTAAAAGAGCTACGAGTGGGAACGATTTTGAAGCCCCACGGTTTAAAGGGGGAAATGAAGGTTTTTCCCACAACGGAAGATCCAAGACGTTTTACTCAATTAAAGGAATTGATTTTACGAAGAGAAAGTCAGGGACTTCGGGATACTTCCTTTTCTGAAAGCAGAAAAATCAAGTCGGTTCGCTTTCAGGGAGAATTCCTGCTTTTACAATTAGAGGGGATTGACTCTGTGGAAATGGCGGAGAAATATCGTAACGTATCTTTGATGATTCCAAGAGAGCAGGCTCTTCCTTTAGGGGAAAATGAGTTTTTCCTTGGGGATTATATCGGAATGGAAGTCTATATTGAGGGAAAAGAGCTTCTGGGAGAAGTGAAGGAAGTGATTGAAACCGGGGCCAACCTGGTATTTTCCGTAGAAGGGAAAGATAAGGAATACCTGATTCCCCATATTCCTCCGGTGGTATATGAAATCAAGGAAAATCGTATCGGCATTCATCTGATGGAAGGGTTACTGGAGCTATGAGTAAATTTACCGTCTTTACCCTGTTTCCGGAACAGATTGAAAATGCCCTATCCCATTCCATTATGAAGAGAGCTATGGAAGACGAGAAGCTATCCTTAAATTGCGTCAATATTCGTGATTTTACAGAGGATCCCCACGGCCATGTGGATGATGCGCCCTTTGGGGGAGGGGCTGGAATGTTAATGCAGGTTCAGCCCATTGTTTCCGCCTTTGAGGACTTGGTGCAAAGAGAGGGAAGACCGGATAGAGTGATTTACTGCTCTCCCAGGGGGAAGGTATTTAAGCAAAGTATGGCTATGGAATTGGCCAAGGAGGAGCATATCCTCTTTCTTTGCGGGCATTATGAAGGCATAGACCAAAGAGCCTTGGATATTCTGGAGGTAGAGGAGGTTTCCATCGGAGACTATGTGCTTACGGGAGGAGAGCTTCCGGCTGTGATTATGATTGATGCCATAGCCCGCTTACAGGATGGGGTGTTAAACAAAAAGGAAAGCTTCGAAGAGGAAAGCTTTTCCCAGGGGCTTTTAGAATAT
>CALHIC010000400.1 GCA_938030845.1 uncultured Oribacterium sp.
AAATTAATAACATTGTTTAATACTCTTGAAATTAAGGATAAAACTAAAGAAACTGAGGAAAATAAGGAAATTAAGGCTACAGAGCCTGCTGAGCAGGATCTGTGGATGCTGCAGGGTGAGAAACGGACTCTACCTTCGGATGCTTCTTTAAATATTCCACAACCTTTAAAGCATTGTCTCTATGACGCTCTACACGAAGAGCAAGGCTCTCCAATCCCTGAATCAATACCCAAGCATTGAAGGGAGAAATTGCCGCTCCCTCATCACGGATGGTAATGGCACGAAGATAGGTTGCGATTACCGCAGGGGCTGTATCTACCGCAAAACGTACGCCGTGGTAGGAAGGGTTCGGCTCGGTAAGCCATGGCCACTTCTTGCTCTTTGCCCAGTCGAATTTTCCGGCATCTACCACAAGTCCGCCCAAGGAAGAACCGTGTCCGCCGATGAACTTTGTTGCGGAGTGCACCACGATATCTGCACCGTACTCGATAGGACGAATCAGATAGGGGGTTGCAAAGGTATTGTCCACAATCAAGGGAAGACCATGCTTATGGGCAAGATTTGCCCAAGCCTCAATATCAATAGCATCTCCGTTTGGATTTCCTAAGGACTCAATATAGAGTGCCTTGGTATTTTCCTGAATAGCCTTCTCCGCCTCAGCTAAGTCAGTGGGAGAAACGAAGGTAGTTTCCACACCGAACTCCGGGAAGGTATGCTTTAAGAAGTTATAGGTTCCTCCGTAAATGTTTTTCGCACTGACAATGTGGTCTCCCTTATGAGCAATGGCCTTAAAAGCATAGGTAACCGCCGCTGCACCGGAAGCCACCGCCAAGGCTGCCACACCGCCTTCTAAAGCTGCTACTCTTGCTTCCAAAACACCCTGGGTGGGATTGGTTAAACGACCGTAAATGTTTCCGGCATTTCTTAAAGCAAAACGATCTGCCGCATGATCGGAATTATCGAAAACATAGGATGTGGTCTGGTAGATTGGTACCGCTCTTGCGCCGGTTGCCGGATCCGCCTGCTCCTGTCCTACATGAATCGCCTTAGTATCAAATCCAAAGTTTCTCTCGTTTCTCTTCTTAACTCCCATTTTATTTTCCTCCTTATACTCTACACAAGCTTTCCGATGGTTTAAAACTTTTTTCGGAAGCTTTCCTTCAGCTTCTTTCTTACTGATTCTTGCTTACATCTTGCTACTTCTTGCTTACATCTTGCTACTTGCTTTTGCTTCTTTCTTCTTATCTTGCAGAAGATTTTCTTGCTGGAGCTATACTAGCATTTTCTGAAATCCCTGTATAATACAAGAGTTTTGGATTTGGCTATAGTTTCTGTTTATAGCAAATGCTTTTATCACTGTTCCCTCTATGCCTATAATCTCCTACTTGTCCCTAAAGCAAAAATATAGGAAGACCAATAGCTTCAAATTCATGTATCGCTTTATTCTGGTCTTATCTTTTTCTTTTAAATTGGATATTTTTATAAGTTCAGAATTGTTCTATTCTCGATGGCAGTACACGATACATGAGGAGGCAATTATGAATCAAAAAACACAAAGATTAGCTCTTGCTGCTTTATTTGCAGCATTATCCTACGCTATTTTTACTTTTTTACAGATTAAGATTCCCATTGGAACCGATGCCACTTCTATCCACTTGGGAAATGCGGTTGTGGTAGTTGCCGCACTGGTTTTGGGCGGCCCCTTAGGCGGAATTGCCGGTGCCATCGGCATGGCCATCGGAGATGTGCTGGATCCGGTTTATCTGATTTATGCCCCGGAGACCTTGGTATGTAAAACAATTATCGGTCTTGTGGTTGGATTTGTAGCCCATAAGCTTGGGAAGATTCAAGAATCCCACGATAGAAAGAAGATTTTTAAATGGGTTCTTCTTGCCGCCGCATCCGGACTTTTTGCCAATGTTATTATGGATCCCACCATCGGCTATGCCTACAAACTTTTAATTCTTGGTAAGCCTGCTGCTGAACTTTCCTTTAAGTTTAGCTTGTTCGCTACCGGAATCAATGCCATCACTTCCACCATCGTTTCCGTCTTTGTTTACATGGGACTCTATCCTATCCTCCGGAAACAAAATATGGATACTTTGCGTCTTGCATAACAAACGCAATAAAAAACTCCTCATACCCTATCGGGTGAGGAGTTTTTTGTTATCAGAAAATAAATTCTTTCCCTTCTGTAAAGCCAGAGCAAGCAGTGCATTGCCAAGTAAAATCGCTATAATCCAGAAAATGGTTTTTCCTACAGACTGCTCTCGGATTTTCAGAAAGCTGTATGGGCCGGAAACCAGACCAATCCCATTTAAAATCAAAAGAGGGATGGCATACAGCAATGTTACTCCCAGCGCCTTTCCTATGGCCGAAACAGGAAGGACTCTCTTCTCTTCCATAAAGAGAAAGAGAAAAATGGAAAGAAAGGGACAAAGCAGGTGACTGAAAAATCTTGTTCCACCCAAAAATTCATGGGCAAATCCATTTTCCGGTCCCAGCACCAGGAGCACCACGAAGAAGGTTAATGCCAAACAGGCCGAGGAAATATAGCGTAAAAGAGACAGGGAGGGAGGAAATGCCCAACTCTCTCCTTTCTTCTGCAAGGCTTTACTGAGCACACCCCTTCCCTCTTGATTTTTTCTTTGCAAAAGGAAAAAGAGCATAAACGCCGAGCTGATTCCGCAAAGCAGGTTGGAATCTGTCGTATAGAAACGAAAGGTTCCCAGTCCGTCATCCTGCAATCCGTGCAGCACTACGATGCACTCCAGCAGCAGCAAAACAAAATGCCCCAGCATTAATCCCTTTTCTCCGGTCTTTTTTTCCATCCCTTACCCCTTCTATTTTTCGCTTATCTATTCCGGAAATTTCCATTTCTCTTTTTCGCTGATCTATTTTGAGAATTTTTATTTCCCATTTTATTTTCCATACCAACGCTATGTGATTGCTTCCCGTTCTTCTCCTTATTAGCAAAGATACAAAACACCGGCATCAAAGGAATCGCAGTCCTTCACTCCGGTATACATCATCATTTCCCGAAGCTCCTCCTGCATATTTTCTACTTTGGAAATCACTCCCTCCGCCCCATGGGAAAGGAGGGGTTGCAGAATTCCCCGACCTACGGAAACCCCATCCGCTCCTAAGGCCAAGGCCTTATAGGCATCATAGCCGGTATCCATACTGCAATCCACAAAAATCTGCATCTTCGTATCTTTTAAAGCTTCCTTGATTTTCGGTAAAATCTGTAGAGGAGCAATTCCGAAGGGAAGTCTGCCGTGATGGTGAGAAACTACAATGGCAGCACAGCCTGCTTCCTTGGCCTTCAGTGCATCCTGAACGGAAAGCACGCCCTTTGCCACAAAGGGTAGCTTGGCATAGGCTACAAAGTCCGCTAAATCCTTGCTAAACACCGGTCCCATGGGGATTCCGTCTACCACATCATAACGGCCGTCTGTTCCCGGCACGTGGTCAATGTCGATTCCCACTGCCACAGATCCCTGCTCTCTTGCAAAATCTATTTCCTCCTGTATTCTTCCATGATCCGCAAAGGGCTTGATAATCCGCACTGTATCGGGATTTTTAGCAACGATTTTACCATAATCTTCATTGTCTTCCATCCCTACCCAGTTAAGCGCATTTAATTCCTTTGCCGCTAAAGCATACTCCTCCATAGGGGTTCTTCCATTTTCCAGCACCTTGTTCAAGTGGGAAAATGCCGGCATCATAATGGGGGAGGAATATTTCTTACCAAATATTTCCTTCTCTAGGGTAACCTCTGTACTGTCTATCACCCGCATTTCCACATGGATTCGGTCCAGATAGGCTCTGTTGTATCGATTGGCATCCTCTGCATTTCCACTGGTTACCGGAATGACTCCCGGTCTTCCCGGCCATGGGCTATTGTTCATTTCCATAAAAATCTCCTTTCAAAATCACCATTGATAAACATATGCTTTTATATCGCCTTTTTACCTTAGCGTTCGGCTTTTACCGATTCCGGTATTTACCCTTTAGAATAATTCTATTCTTCCCCATACGTAGCGTCCTCCAAGCTTCTACGCTACCGGATAGAATAAAACCAAAAGGGCATAGGCGGCAAGGGCAATCAGTAAAAACAGGGAAATAAAGGCGGAAACGAATTCCTCCTGTTCCTCCTTTTGTAAAAGTCCTTTAATCTGTAAAGGTACAGGAAATCCTGTAGGACAAAGGAAATACAGAATAACACCGAAGGAAAAAATTTGATTCTGCATTTGCTCCTTGAAAAGCAGGAAGAACAACAGAATAATGCTTCCGCAGAACAGAAGACGGATTCCTGCCAAAGTAAACAGAGACGCTAAAAATCCCTTGTGCAGCCTCATACTGTAGCCCAGGCTAAACAATATCAGAGAGCCGATGGGAACGGTCAGCGCCTCCATGGTATTGTCAAAGACAGCCTTTAGACCTGCATTTTGCATAAGGACTTGATGCAAACCGCTGGCATTCATGAATACTCCGAAAAGCACCGCAAGGATAAAGGAGCTGGTAAATATTTTCCTGGCAAAGGGTAAAAGCTTCCGTTCTCCTATACTTTTATTCATTAAAATCAGGGGCACAAAGATAAAGTTAATCAGTATTCCGGCTATGTCAAAAGGAATCAAATTGGCGGTATAACTCTTTCCCACTACGCTGATATACAAGGGCAGTGCCACTGCCCCGCCTTCGCAGGTTAAACACAAAAAGGGGGAAATTTCCTGAAATTCCGCCGGTAAAAGCCTGGAAAGTCGCCCTCCCAGAAAGTAAACCAGCATCCAGATAAAAATCAAAAAAATGATTTCTAAAAATACGCCCTTTTCCAGATTTGTTTCCACCATAACCTGATAAATCAGGAAAGGAAACAAGATATCCAACGCAATTCTTTTTGCTCCCTCATTTTGTTCGTGGCTAATCCAAGCTCTTCTTCTGGCGTGACCTCCCAAAAATAGTAGAAAGAACACCGGAAATATCACAGAAACTGCTGCCATATTCCCTCCTTGTTTTATAAAAGCCCAAAGGCTCTTGTTTTCGTTCCATTGAAAATTTCCAGCCTATCATATGCTTTACCTTAAAAAAATGCAAGTATATGAAAAAAAGGAAGAGCCGCTGCATATGCAGGACGGCTCTTCGTATGAATTGCTTTCTTTATTTTTTAAAGTAAAGCTGTATTACTTTCCTTCATAAATAGGATGTGCATCGGTTAATGCTTTCACTCTTCTTGCTACTTCTTCCTTGCTGCTTTCGAAGTCTGTAGCTACTTTGTAAAGGCATTCTGCAATTTCCTTCATATCCTCTTCTTTGAAACCGCGAACAGTTACTGCAGGAGTTCCGATTCTTACACCGGAGGTTAAGAATGGAGAACGGGGATCGTTGGGAATTGCATTCTTGTTTAATGTGATGTGCACTTCATCACAGGCATTCTGCAGGAACTTTCCGGTAACATCCTGGAAGTTGGTTAAATCCACCAGCATTAAGTGGTTCTCTGTTCCGCCGGATACCAGCTGGAATCCCTTGTCCATCATAGCTGCAGCCAATGCCTTCGCATTCTTCGCTACCTGCTGCTGATATTCTTTATACTCCGGCTTTAAAGCTTCTCCAAAGCAAACTGCTTTAGAAGCAATGACGTGCTCTAAAGGTCCGCCTTGCACACCGGGGAATACGAACTTATTGAAGTTGTACTGCTCTGCCACTTCTTTGCTGGATAAAATCAATCCGCCACGAGGTCCTCTTAAAGTCTTATGGGTAGTTGTGGTAGTAACATGAGCATAAGGAATCGGGCTTGGGTGCACGCCTGCAGCAACAAGACCAGCAATGTGCGCCATATCTACAAAAAGGATAGCTCCACAAGCATCGGCAATCTCACGGAAACGCTTAAAATCAATGACTCTTGGATAAGCAGAAGCTCCGGCAATAATCATCTTCGGCTTCTCTTTTAAAGCCTGCTCCATTACCGCATCATAGTCAATATAGCCTTCTTTGGTAATTCCATAAGGAATGATATTAAAGTAAAGTCCCGAAAAGTTTACGGGTGAACCATGGGTTAAATGTCCGCCGGCATCCAAGCTCATACCCATAATCTTGTCTCCGGGCTTACAGATTGCCATGGTAACTGCCATATTGGCTTGTGCACCGGAGTGGGGTTGAACGTTTGCATATTCACATTGGAATAATTCCTTCGCTCTTTCGATAGCAATAGTTTCTACTACGTCTACGGCTTCACAGCCTCCGTAATAACGCTTTCCGGGATATCCCTCCGCATACTTGTTGGTTAATACGGTTCCCATAGCTAACATTGCAGTAGTGGAAACAATATTTTCAGAAGCAATCAACTCGATGTTGTTTTGCTGTCTTTCATACTCTTCCCAGATTCCCTTCCCCACCTCAGGGTCATGTTCTTGAATAAAATTCATGATTTCTTTGATCATTCACGCCTCCTTTTCATCTGAATATTCCTTAATCTTCTTTCCAAAAATACTCAGAAACCACCACTTGAAGTTGCTTTATGTTGTTGTACACCTGAATCTTTGGATAGTATAACAGATTAAATCTATTTCGACTAGATTTTTTGTTCAAAAATTTTTCTCCATCCTCAAAGAGTACTCCCTCCACTCGTGTACCTTGTTCATCTTCCAGATATAATTTGATGGCATTTTTGTTTTTTCCCACAATTTTAAAATCCTTTAGCAAAACATTCTTCTGGGCAAAGGCAGGCTTTTCATTTCCTCTACCGAAGGGTTCCAAGCGGGACAAGGAACGAACAAAGTCTTCTTTTAGATAGGAGAAAGGTAGAACCACATCAATCCAGACCTTCTCCTCCAAATCCTCCGCCTGAAGCTTTGCATTTTGCAGAAGAGCTTTTTTTAGCCCGGGAACATTTTCCTTGGCAACGGAAAATCCTGCTGCCATGGGATGACCTCCGAAACGTAAAAGCAGTTCCTTTTGTTCCTCCAGCCGTTCTGCCATAGGATAGCCGGGAATGGAGCGTCCGGAGGCTTTACAGCTTCCGTCCTCCCCGTTGGTAAGGATAAAGCAGGGACGATAAAAGGCTTCCCGTATCCGCCCCGCCACGATTCCCGCAAGGCTTTCGTGCAAATCGGGAAGCACCAAAAACAGCAGCGGCACATCTCCTTCCTGTTCCGCCAGCGCCTTGGCTTCTTCCACCCCTTTTTTCGTCATTTCCTTTCGTTCTTCATTTAAGACCAGTAAGTGAGCCGCCTTTTCCTCGGCCTTGCCTTCATTCTCCTCCAGAAAAAGAGAGAGTGCCAGCATAGCACTTTCCAGACGACCTCCCGCATTGATGCAGGGACCGATTTGAAAACCGAGTGTATAGGAGGAAATTTCCTGCTCCGGCAAGATATGACACTGCTTTAGAAGCGCCTGCATTCCGATATTTTGAGTCTTTTGCAAATGAGTCAGGCAATACTTTACGATAACACGATTTTCTTTTTGTAAAGGCATCACATCACAAACCGTAGCAATACCGGCAAAGCAAGCCAGCTCCTCCAAAAGCTCCAAGCCCTTTTGCCGTTTTTCCAAAAGCATTTTCATAAGAAGATAGCAAACCATGGCTCCGCAGATTTCTTCATTAGGATACTTACTGCCCTCTCTTTTGGGATTCACCACGGCAAAGGCTTCCGGAATCCTTTTCTTTCCTTCCTCATCTCTTCGTAAATCATGATGATCCGTAAGCAGTACATCCATACCGTAGGACTTTGCTTTCTCCATGGCGGAAAATGCGGAAATGCCGTTGTCACAGGTAATCAGAAGGGAAATTCCCTCTGCCTTTGCCTCCTCGATAATCTGCTCGTTAATCCCGTAGCCATCTAAAATTCTATGGGGAATGACCACGGAAAGCTGCTCTTTGGAGAAAAATAGGGAAAGTGCCTTCGCCAATATGGTAGAAGCACAAACACCGTCCACATCATAGTCCCCTACAACCCGAACTTTTTCTCCCTCTTTCATGGCTCGCTCCAGGCGATTTAAAAAACGAATACTGTCCGGCAAGAAAAGAGGAGAGGGAATCTCTTCTCCCTCTAAAAAATTCCGCATTTCTTCTTCTGTTGTTAAATCTCGATTCCGAAGAATGCGAACCAAAACCGGATCCAGAGATAATTTCTCTCCCAACTCCTGAAAATCTGCCTTTTTACCGTATACATACCACTTTTTCATTTTTTCCTTCTTTATTAAATCTTTTTTTGCCGATGCATCTCATTATGAAACTTTATGCTGTTCCAAATCCTTAAATTAATTTGCGGAAGTATTATTTTTCTTGTATAGTAGAAAAGTCCTGACTCTGCTTTATTCTTATTTTCCAACTTCCATCGAGAGTTTTTATTGTATCGCTATTCGGAAGAAAAGAACAGAAGAAAGATAAGAAGCAACGATATAAGAAGCAACAATATAAGGAGCCGCAAAAAGGATTTATAGAAGTAAAAGGAATTAAAAGAACTTAGAAAAAATTGGAAGAATTTAAATTACACAAATAGAAATGGAGATATAATGAATTTATTAGAAATCAAAAGAGATTTAAATAAGAGCGCCTTAGCCCTTTTGTTATATGTGTTGTCGGTGCAGATTTTAGCCGTACTTTTGGTTCTCCTTTTACCCTTAACAAAGATTCCTTTACTATCCGACCAATATATCTGCATGGTCATTTCCGTTATTATCAGCTATTGTCTTTTGGACAATATCTTTCCTAAAGAAACAGTCACAGAGCCAGGTCCGGAAAAACCAAGCTTTAGTGTCCTGTCTTTTCTGCATTATTTTATGCTTTTCCAAGCCGCCCAGTGGATAGGAGGAATCATAAATATCCCGATTATGACGCTCTTTACCAAGCTTGGATTAAACTTATCTTTTTCCGAAGAAGCGGCAAGAGGGGGGTGCCTGACGAATGCCCCTATGCTGTTTTATACGATTTTGGTGGCTCCCCTTATGGAAGAACTGGTTTTTCGCGGAATCTTTTATCGTCGTTTCCGTTCCTACGGAAAATATTTTGCAGCTTTTTACACCGCATTTTTCTTTGCTTTAATGCACAGCAATTTCCTGCAATTTGCACCGGCCTTCAGTATGGGAATGATTCTCTTCTTCATCAGAGACCGTTATGGCCTTCCTTTTTCCGTCCTACTGCATTTCAGTAATAACCTTTTGGCCATTGTGGTAAACAACCTGTCTCAGGGTTCAACTCTGATTCAGGGTATCTACAGTCTATTCCTTCTTGCCGGTTTGGGATATGGCATCTACTATGTTGTAAAAACTAGAAAAGACTTGGCAGAAGACAGACAATACGAAAAGGAACACT
>CALHIC010000401.1 GCA_938030845.1 uncultured Oribacterium sp.
TTCATGATGTTACTCCGTAAAATATTTTATTTTCTCGGTATGGAGATTGTTGCTCTCCCTTCCTTACCTGCTTACTTCCATCCTTGCTTACTTGAATCCTTGCTCCCTTACTTCCTTACGTTTTCCCACTCTATATGCTCTTCAGTATAAGTTGCGCTACATTTACTGTCAACGAGGGACCGGAAATAGACAGTCGGCTTTGCTTCATAACGGTAGAGGGTCCTGCATTGGCATAGCAATATTTACAAGAGAGGAGAGTTCAGATCTTTTCTTGGATGAGAGGGGGATGGAAAAAAATGATAGTGGAAATTTTTGAGAATAAATTGAAATAACATACTCTGTGAAGAGGGAAAGCATTTTCCCTCCGTTTAGGAAAGATCTATAACAACCAGCTCCGGCCGGTTAAAGATTCGCGGAATACGAGTGCTTTCTCTTGCCAGCCCTCGACTGACAATCATATAGGAATCCTCAAAGCGATATTTTCCCCCGGCATATCGGGGAAAGAAGCCTTGATTCGGCGCGAAGAGTCCATTGATGATTCCGGGCAGGCGCCATTGTCCGCCATGAGCATGTCCCGCCAAAATCAGATCAAAGTCATGGTTTAAGTAGGAGTCAATCAACTCCGGACGATGGGCAAGAAGTATGGTATAGTTCCCATTTTCCGATGCGACAGCTGCATCTTTCAATTGTTCGGTAATGCTGTAGTTCTTATCGGTGTACTTAAGAATATCCGGATCTGATATACCGCATATGTTTAATTTTTGCCCGCGCACATCAATCGTATCAAAACTGCCCTCCAAGACAGGAACATTGTAGGATTCGAAGATTTTCAGTATCTTTTCTATCTCACGGCTCCAATACTCATGGTTTCCGGTAACGTAATAGCAAGGGTATTTATCCGCTATAGCACGAAGCACCAGCTCGGTATTCCGATGGGGAAGCTTATCATCACAAATATCTCCTCCCAGTAAAATAATATCCGGCTTCTGTGCATGAATCGCGTCTATAAGCTCGCGTTGCCCTTCCCCATAGGAGCAGGAATGTAAATCCGTGATGAGGACAATTCGAACAGGTGCTGTCAGTTTCTCACTTTCCAGCGAATAGTGTTGTATTTTCATTTTGGTATTGAAGGCAAAGGGCACTATGATGCCTAGAATACAGGCAAGGAGTAAGGCGAGTATCTTGCGTTGTTTCTTGCCTGACTTATTATGATTCGGCTTGTCTTGCTTCTCGACTTTCACTTTCTCTTGCATCTGCTCTGTCTGTTCTATATGTTCTGTTTGCTCTATATGTTCTGTTTGTTTTCCCTGTACTTTGTTTTCTTGAACTTCTTTCAACTGTTTTCTCCTTTATTGGGTAAATTTTCCGACTTAAATTTTCAGTCCATAGCTTCTCCAATAGCAAAATGGGGATATTCTTGATTCTTGCTATAATTCCTTAGCTATAATTCCAAGCTCATTTGTCCGTCCACCCAAGACTGCTGGGGTACATCATGAATACTGTCATTTTTCTCGTAATTTCCGATTAAGAAGGGGGATTTCGGATCATGCAGTCGGCTTTGCTTCATAACGATAGAGGGTTCTGCATTAGCATAGCAATATTTGCAAAGGTGCTTACAGCTGTTATAGGCACCGATATCGCAGGAAAGATAACACGCACAGGCTGCTCTTGCCCCCTTCTTTTTGGGAACATGCAAGCGTTTTCCAATGGCTTTCTCATAATCGCTGATAAGCATACATCCACCACAATCTGCCCCATACTCAGCCAATTCCTTCCCCTCCGCACAGGGCTTCAATGTCATGCCATGGGAACGAGCAATCTCAATCATAGCCTTTCCCAGTAGAAGTCTATCTTCCTTCACAAGAACCTTAAGCTCCGGAAAGTTCCGCTTCACCTTTGGGTAAAGGTCTACAAAACTGATGACGGCTGTTTTCGTATATCCCTCCAATGCCGTAGCAATCTGCTCGAAGGCTTTCAAATGATATTCTTTGCTATATCTTTCAGACAGAAAAATCGGGTCGTAACGCCAGCCGATAGAATTCACTCCCAGCTGCATGGAAAGATATTTGAAATGCTCTATAAGTAAATGTTTATCCGGCACATTCGGCTCTATATCTTTTCCATAAGGTGTAATAGTGACAAACCAGTATTGTCCATACGCCTTTAAAAGCTCCATGTACGGGAACATTGGGGCCGGATTTTTCGTGCAAAAACCAATGACATCCACCACGGAAGGATCAAGGCGATAGCGACTGACTTGACTTGGATTGTAGGGATTTCGCACGCAAACAAAGCCCTCTTTCAGCCTGTTTGCAAACCATTCCGCATAGAAGGCGGGAATGTCTGTCCTTTGTCCTGTGTTAATAATCAAGTTAAATGCCTCCTTTGGATGCTTCCATTAAAAGTTATTTGAATTTTCATCTATATAAGATTAAGAATGAATAAGACTACTATGTAAGTCCAATGGCATCTGCAAGAGTTTTGGCTTTACCTTCTTCAGCAGCCTTTTTTATCTGCGTTCTAACGTTCTCATCACAAAAAATCTCATTTATCAGACTATCAAGCTTTGGATTATCATCTTCCCCATTTTCTTCTTGCCATTCATCAATGAAATTTATGATCTGATAGTCAGAAAGCTCAAGTGGCAATAATGTCGATGCTTTTTCTACAACTTGAACGAGCACATCTTCGGCATCTTCCAATTCCAAAATTCCTCTATTGCCTCTTCTAACTCG
>CALHIC010000402.1 GCA_938030845.1 uncultured Oribacterium sp.
GTTTAAAAAGCTCGCAATATTTAAACAATTCCTTATCCTCCAAAGCATAGAAGGAGTCGGAGAAACGAGAAATAACTTCTCCCTCTTCATTTACAAAGCAACTGACCATACGGTCAATACGACAATCTTCTTTTTTGAAACACTTTTTAACTTCCGCAATTCCTTTTTTATCCATGCTATACTCCTTTTTCTTCTCGGCTAGTATTCTAATAAAAATGCTTCGGATTAACAAGTCTTAAAAAACTCTTCCTTTTTTTTTTTGAAAAAACTGTGGTATAGTAAGAAGGAAATAGCAGAACTAAAAAAGAAGGGTTAATCATGGCGGACAAGAGAAATATAGACAGCGGAGAGAGAAAATTTCGTAATCGAAGCGATAAATATAGAGCAGAACGACAGAGCAAGCTTAACAGCAGTGCAAAGAGAAGGAGCAGTACCGGAGGAAATAGAATTCCTCGAAGCCTAACGGAAGAGGAGAGACGGGAATATAGAAGAAGAAAGGCAAGAATCAAGAAGAGAAGAGAAGCGGTAAGAAATGTTCGGATACTTTTCGCTTGTGTAGCCTTAGTGTTTATGTTCTTGGTGTTTAAGGCCTTTGCCGGAATTGTACATTTTATTGAGAAGAGCAGAACGGAGCAAAAAGGAGCTATTGAGACGGTGGTGGAGAGCTCCATTTCGGAGGGGCTTTCGGAAGAAAGCGGAGAAGGGCAGGAAAGTGCTTCGGAAACCGCGGAAAGTGCCAGTGAAGACAACGGTCTTGTGTTATCCGGAGGAAGATACATCGATCCCACCAAACCCATGGTGGCTTTGACCTTCGATGATGGACCGGATGTTCAGGTGGACAGCATTTTGATGGATGAGCTGGAGAAGGTGAATGGAAGATCTACCTTCTTTGTTGTGGGACAGCGAGTGGAAAAGTTTCCGGAGGATATTAAAAACACTGTGGAGCGTGGCCATGAGGTGGGCAATCACTCTTATGATCATGATATTCATTTAAGCAAAAAGGGTGTGGACTATATCCGGAATGAGTTTGACAAGACAGATCAGGCGGTTCAAAATGCCTCCGGCGTTGCTCCTGCATTGGTACGTCTTCCCGGTGGAAATTACACCGCAGACGTGAAAACAGCTGTAAGCAAACCTCTGATTTTCTGGTCTATTGATACGGAGGACTGGCGTTCTCGGGACGCGGAAAAAACCAAGCAGATTGTTTTGAGCCAGGTAAAGGATGGAGACATTGTGCTGATGCATGCCCTATACCTGTCTACGGCTGAGGCCTGCAAGGCGATTATTCCGGAACTAACGGCCAGAGGATATCAGCTGGTTACCGTTTCGGAGATGATTCGTTTCCGCGGTCAGGATGTTGCCGGCGGAAACGGTATACAGTATAAGCATTTCCCGCCTGTGGCAACGGAAACACAGGCTGCAAGTACGGAAAGCACCGTTTCCGTAGTACAAAGCTCGGCAAGTACCCAATCCGCCGGCACTTCAGCTACAAAGTCCGCAGAGACTAAGGCGAAAAGCAGTACGGAGAGTACAAAAAGCAAGAAGAGTAGCAGTGAAAGCAGTTCTTCCACGAAGAAAAGCAACACAAGCTCTACCAAGGAGAGTACAAAATCCACCAAGGAAAGTACGAAATCCACAAAGGAAAGTACAAGCGCTACTACTGCCCAGACAACGGCAGAAAGAAATCCTGCAACCGCAGCACCGGAAACTTCGGCTCTTGCTCCGGCGAATTTTAACGGAGCGATTGATGCGGAGGATCCTCATTAGAAGAGAGATTCAAAGCGATAATAATTATTTTAGAAAAACCCTCTTTTGTATAAGAGGGTTTTTTGTTATAATAGTTCGGATTATTATTCATAACGAGTATCGCTCGCAAAGCGTGCGATATCTCGTTTAAACGGTTGCTACGGTTTATGCTGAGGCAGCTCGTTCAAAAGGAAAATTTTATGGATTTTAGCGGATATGAAAAGGAAATACAAGATCTATCCCTACTAATAGAAAAACAATATACCTTATTTGATGAGGGGATTTTTCACAGCTTAGGATACCTTCTTGGAATGGCGGAAAAATTAGATGATGAATCTTTGAAGGGCTATGTGTATTATCAGTTGGCTGATGCATACTATAGCTTTCATTTTGACGTGGATCAAATGCAACTTTATCTTTCCAAAGCCATTAAATCCCAGCAGGAGGTACAGGATTTTTCTCTTTTGACCCGTTCTCATAATCTATTGGGTATCACGGAGTTTTTACGAGGAAACTTC
>CALHIC010000403.1 GCA_938030845.1 uncultured Oribacterium sp.
TACAGAATAAGGCTTCCATGTTATTATTCCTATTGTTTTACTAGGAATTAAACAAGCGCTTACTTTAATTTTTAAAATCTTTATTTATCAGTATTTGATATAAAAGTAGCGAAAAAAACATGAAAATTCTTTAAAAGGAGTCAATATGTGGTTTATTTTATCATTAATTTCTATCTTTTTCTGGTCCGGTTCGGATTTCTTTTCCAAGCTGGGCTCCCCTGCCAAGGATAAAGACAGTCATTTGAAAATGCTTATGGTGGTGGGACTGGTTATGGGTGCCCATGCCACCGGTCAAGTTTTATTTCATGGCGTAAGCTTTAGCAAGGAAATCCTCATTGCCTATCTGCCGGTTTCCTTTCTTTATATTTCCTCCATGCTTTTGGGCTATATCGGATTGCGCTATATTGAGCTTTCCGTCTCCTCTCCCATTTGCAATACCTCCGGGGCGGTGGCTGCCCTGCTTTCCTTTATCTTTTTAAAGCAGGTCTTGGCTCTACCTCAGCTTTTTGCCATTCTTTTGATTCTTTTTGCCATTTACCTGCTTTCCTATCTGCAAAAAAAGCATGAGGATGCGGAACGAAAAAAGATGCAGGAAAAGGTGGAGGATAAATATGTAAACAGCTTTATCGCCATTTTCTTCCCCATCTTTTACTGCATCATTGACGGACTGGGCACATTTTTGGACGCGGTGGTTCTGGAAAAAATCCCGGAAGCCTCTGCAAATGTAGCCTATGAATACACCTTCTGTACTCTGGCAGTCTGCCTCTTCTTCTATTTGGTTTTTGTAAAAAAGACCAAGTTCAGCCTTCCTACGGAAGGACCGAAATTTTTGGGTGCCGTCTGCGAAACGATAGGCCAGTTCACCTATATCTTTGCCATTGGAGCAAATGCTGTTGCCTCCGCACCCTTGATTTCCAGCTACTGCCTCTTCTCCGTAATCTGGGCCAGAATCTTCCTAAAAGAAAAACTCAGCAAAGCCCAGTATTTTGCCGTTGGACTGGCGGTTTTAGGAATCTTGATTTTGGGCTTCTTTGAAGAAGGCTAGAATCGCAAGATATAGAGAGCTTTTCTTATAGCATCCGGCAGTTCTTCATCAGCTTCTCAATTTCTGTTCCTTGTACACGCTTCAAGGCTGTCTTCAGCACAATATCCTGAATAAATCCAAGATGTAAGTCTGTAATCTTCTTTCCGTCTCGAAGGGCAACCGTAGCATTTAACAGATCTCGAAGGTCGAACACGCTACCCCAGACCTCCGGAACGCCTCTATCCACATTTGCCAGGGTGTACACGGCCTCCATAGCTGTTCGAATGGAATACTCTGTAGTAAAAACGGTATCTCTGGGCGTTTCCGCAAAGTTTCCGATAAAAGCAAAGTTTACAGAGCCCTCCGGTACCACTAAAGGACGGTCTCCGGCTTCTCTGGGCTGGAAATAAGCACTGGCAAAGGGCATCATCACCGGAACGGTATTGGCGCTATGAGCTGCCAGTTCCGAAATTTCCTCCACCGGAACACCTAAGTGATAAAGCCATTCTTCACAGATTTCCTGTCCGGTACATTCCCGCATGGATTTCTTAATAAAATCTCCGGGCTTATCGGAAAACATACCGTAAAGCCAAACCAGAACCTGCCCCTTCGGCTGATTTCTGTACTGGGGTTGACGATTAATGGTCCAGCTTAGAAGCCAAGAGGAATCGGTTACGGTTACGATACCGCCGGTGACAACCTTACCTGATAGAGGATCTCTTTGGCAAATGTTTTTGATATAAGGAAGAATCTTCTCATCCAAGGTATTCACCGTTGCACTTACCCAGTTACTATCCTCAGGGTTTGTACAGAATTTGTCCGGTTTTCCGAAAGAAGGATCCTGTGCCGAAATTTTTCTCCATAAGTCAAAGGAGCCTCCCGGATGAATCTCATTATCCATGCCTGTAGCTTCTGTCTGACTGCCATAGGTGGAATTTTCCACGTTACTTCCATTCGTATAGAAAAGCAAATCATTTTCCGTTAGGTCAATACTTTCCTCTTTCCCGTCTCGCAGAAGCTCAATCCGTTTTGCCTGCTTCTTTCCGGCAGAAATGTCAAAAAGCACATTTGTCACGCTGACACCGTAATGAAACGCAACACCATGTTCTTCCAGATACTTCACCATGGGAAGCACCATGGACTCATACTGATTGTATCTGGTAAAACGTAATGCCTTAAAGTCCGGCAATCCCCCGATATGATGAATGAATCTTTGCATATAACGCTTCATTTCCAGAGCACTTTGATCATCCTTAAAGGCAAACATGGTACGCCAATACATCCAGAAATTGGTCTTAAAGACTTCATCGTCAAAAATTTCCGTCATTTTCACATTGGCCAGATCTTCATCCGTTGTCATAAAAAGCTTCATGATTTCCATACTTCCCTTGTCGGAAAGACCGAACTTATCGCCGGTTTTGGCATTTTCTCCCCGATTTTTGGTAGCACGGCATAAAGAATAATTTGGATCCTTTTTATTTAACCAGTAATACTCATCCAGAACGCTGACTCCCTCCGTCTCTATAGAGGGAATAGAATGAAACAGATCCCACATACATTCGAAATGGTTATCCATCTCTCTGCCGCCACGCATGACATAACCCGCAGAAATTTTATCCCCATCCAAAGCTCCGCCCGGATGAGATTCCTTTTCCAGAATATGAATTCTCTTCCCTTCCATCTGTGCATCCCGTACCAAAAAGCAGGCAGCTGCGAGAGAAGCTAAACCACTACCAATTAAATAGGCCGACTTGTTCTCAATCCCCTCCGGCTTTTCCGGACGGGCAAATGCCTCATAATTTCCGCTGGAATAATACATATCATACCTTCCTTTCTTAAAACTACCGTTTTCGTGTATACAATATATCTTACTCCTATAAAAATATGGAAACAATAAGAAGCTGTAAAAAATCAAAATAGTTTTCTAAGCAATATAGGTCTAAATTGCCGAAAATCTAATTATTATTATGATTTTTTACAGCCCCTATTTAAATCATTTTTCTTTAGCCCGGAAATGTACCTCACCATCCGGCAATGAGTTTTCTTTCTGAAGACATTTTAGTCCCAGTCGCACATAGAAAATTTTCTCGAGCCTAGAAATTTACCTCACCGTCCTGCAATGAGTTTTCTTTCTGAAGACATTCTAGTCCCAGCCGAACATAGAAGATTTTTCTTTAGCCCGAAATACAGCTCACCGACCCGCAAGAAGTTTCTTTCTGAAGACAATCTGAGCCCATCAGTACTTGCTGAAAGCGAGTGAACGAAGCTTTCAGCTTAGTACTGCTATGAGGCGAGGTTAGTGAGAACGTGTCTGAAGAAAGAAACTTCATTGTAGGACGGTGACACTATTTCTACAGAAGAAACTCATTGCCGGACGGTGATACCACATTTATAACACCGACTTCATAGACGCCACATACTCTCCCAGTACTGCCTCTTCCTTCCCCGGATTCTCATGGACTTTCTTCATAATGGCGGAACCTACAATCACGCCGTCCGCATATTTTGCCACTTCCTTTGCCTGCTCCTTGGTGGAGATGCCAAAACCGACGGCACAGGGAATGTCAGTGTGGCTCTTCACCATTTTCAGAAGAGAAGACAGATCCGTGGTAATTTCCTTTCGCTCTCCCGTAACTCCAAGGGAGGACACGATATACAAAAATCCTTCCGCATCTTTTGCAATCTTTGCGATACGATCCTCGGAGGTGGGGGCTACCATGGAAATGAGGGCAATGCCGAAGTCCCTGCAATCCTGCAAAAACTCTTCCCGCTCTTCATAGGGCACATCCGGAAGAATCAGGCCGGAAACCCCTGCCTCCTTGGCCTTTTCCATGAATTTTCTGCTGCCGTAGGAGAAAACCACATTGGCATAGGTCATATACACAAAGGGCACATCCACTTCCTGCCGAAGCTCCTTGGTCATCTGAAAAACCTTCTCTGTGGTGCATCCCCCCTGTAAGGCCCGAAGGTCAGCCTCCATAATCACCGGTCCCTCTGCGGTGGGGTCGGAGAAGGGAATGCCCAACTCAATCAGGTCCGCTCCATTTTCCACCATGCTCTTCACCATTTTCTTGGTACTTTCCAAATCCGGATCTCCACAGGTGATAAAGGGAATAAATGCCTTTCCCTTTGCAAATGCTTCTTTTATGCTTCTCATTCTACCAAGTCCTCCCCTCTGAAACGTGCTACGGAAACGCAGTCCTTATCCCCTCTTCCGGAGATGCAGATCACAATGCTTTCCTCCTTACTCTTCTCCTTCGCCACCTTCATGCCGTAGGAAATGGCATGGGCGGATTCAATGGCCGGGATAATTCCCTCCATTTTCGAAAGATACTCAAAGGCCTCTACCGCCTCCAAATCCGTTACCGGCACATACTTTGCCCGTCCGCTGTCATGGAGTGCAGCGTGCTCCGGTCCGATTCCGGGATAGTCCAGGCCTGCGGAAATGGAGTATACCGGGGCAATCTGCCCGAATTCATCCTGACAGAAGTAGGACTTCATGCCGTGGAAAATGCCCAGCTTTCCTACCGCAATGGTAGCGGCGGTTTCCTCCGTATCCACCCCTCTTCCTGCGGCCTCACAGCCAATCAGCTCTACACCCTCATCCGGAATAAAATGGTAGAAGGTTCCGATGGCATTGGAGCCGCCTCCCACGCAGGCCAATACTGCTGCAGGAAGCTTTCCTTCCTTTTCCAGAATTTCTTCTCGAATCTCCTTGGAAATCACCGCCTGAAAATCCCTGACCATGGTAGGGAAGGGGTGAGGTCCCATAACGGAACCGAGGCAGTAGTGGGTATCGGAAATTCTCTTGGTCCACTCTCTCATGGCCTCGGATACCGCATCCTTTAAGGTGGCGGTTCCGGTCTTTACGGACACTACCTCCGCTCCCAAAAGACGCATCTTATAAACATTTAAAGCCTGACGCTCAATGTCCTCCTGCCCCATGAAAACCACACATTCCATGCCGAAAAGGGCTGCTGCCGTTGCCGTTGCCACGCCGTGCTGTCCTGCTCCGGTTTCCGCAATCAGTCTGGTCTTTCCCATACGCTTTGCCAGCAAGGCCTGCCCCAAAACATTGTTAATCTTATGGGCGCCGGTGTGGTTTAAATCCTCTCTTTTTAAGTAAATCTTGGCTCCTCCAAGATCCTTCGTCATCTTTTCCGCATAATACAGGCGGGAGGGCCGTCCTGCATAGTCATTTAAGTAACGGCTTAGCTCCTTTTGAAATTCAGAATCCGCCTTAGCCTCTGTATAGGCCTTGTCCAATTCCTCTATTGCCTGCATCAGGGTTTCCGGAATGTACTGTCCTCCATGAATCCCAAAACGTCCGATTTTCTCTGCCATACTACTCCTTTCCGGATGTATCTTTCATTCCATCTTCATTGCTACTTCTTTGTATCTTTATTGCATCTTTATTCCATCTTCATTGCTACTTCTTTGCATCTTTATTGTATCTTCTTTGCTTTCATTTCTTCACAAAGTCTGCTTCTCATATTCTCTCACCAAATGTATAAAACGCTCCATCTTCTCCGGACTTTTCCGGACACCATCTTCCCCCTGCTCCTCGATTCCGGAGCTGACATCCAATCCATAGGGGGAAAATGCTTTGATTTTCTCTACTACATTTTCCGGGGAAAGGCCTCCTGCCAAGATATAGGGGCGATGAATCTTTTGTAAAAGTCCTGCCTCCGCCTCTTTGCCTTCCCCCTTTCCTCCATCCAGAAGAATCAGGTCCGCCGGGGAGGCATTTGCCCGTTCTATATCCTTTTCTTCTTTTAAGATAAAGGCCTGCCAGAGAAAGGAATCCCCCCTAAGTTGCTTCATTTTCTCCTTAAGCGTAAGAACATAGGACTCCTCTTCTTCTCCATGGAGCTGAACCCCTTGGATAATCCCCTCCTGCAAAAGCTCCAAAATCTTCGGAATCTCTTCCTCTACAAAGACTCCCACCCCGGGAATGGAAGGATTCAACTTTCCCCTAAGACGCCTTGCCTGCTCCTTGTCCACAAAGCGTTTGCTTTTCTTATAGAAGACAAAGCCCACATAATCTATGGGAAGCTTTTGCAAATGCTGAATTTCCTCTTCCTTTGTGATACCGCAGTACTTGACGACCATGCCAACTCCTTTCAGTACTTGACCTTCACGCCAACTCCTTTCAGCCCTCGATGCTTTATGATGCTCCTCACAGGCTATAGCACTTGTCCCGGCTTTATTTTGAGAAGCTTTTCTGTACTCTTCCAAGAAGGCCAATGCCTTTCCGCTGCTGATGGCTTCCTCTGCCAGGCGAATGCCTTCCTCTATGCTTTCCGCCTTTCCGGCGATAAAGAGGGCTGCTCCCGCATTTAACAAAAGAGCCGTTTTCTTGCTGCCCTGAATCTCATTGGCCAAAAGTCCCTTGGTAATTGCCGCATTTTCCGCCGCATCTCCTCCCACAAGCTCCTCTTTTTTCCCTCTTTCCAAATGGAAGTCCTCCGGAGCAATCTCAAAGATTCGGCTTTGTCCATCCCTTAATTCGCAAACTAAAGTCTTGTCGGAAACGGAAATCTCATCCATGCCGTCCTCTCCGTATACCACCAAAGCCCGCTTAACGCCTAAGTGATGCAGCACCGCCGCCATAGGCTCTAAAAGTCTTTCCTGATAAACTCCCAGAAGCATGGCATCCGGCTTTGCAGGGTTGGTCAGGGGCCCAAGGATATTGAAAATGGTCCGAAAGCCCAGTTCCTTACGAATAGCTCCCACATACTTCATGGCGGTGTGGTAGTGCTGGGCAAAGAGGAAACAAAGGCCGGTGTTCTTCAGCATTTCCTCCGCCTTTTCCTTGCCCTGCACAATGTTAATGCCCAAGGCTTCCTGACAATCGGCGGTACCGGACTTGGAGGAGGCTGCCCGGTTTCCGTGCTTTGCCACCTTTACGCCTAAAGAAGCTACCACCAAGGCGGAGGTGGTGGAAAT
>CALHIC010000404.1 GCA_938030845.1 uncultured Oribacterium sp.
GTGCTTTGGAGAAAAAATCCTTTTTTCCGATTTTTCCTGCCAAATGGATTTCCACAAACATTCTATTTATAGAATTTCCGGTGAATCCGGAAAGGGGAAGACCACCTTGCTGCGAATTTTGGCTTCTCTGGAAAAACTGGATCGGGGGGAGCTTCAGTTTCTCTTCGGAGAGGCCGCCGGGGGAGAGGGGAGCTTTAAGGTATCCATGCTTTTTCAGGAAAACCGACTGCTGGAAAAATGCAGCGGATTGGAAAATCTTCAGATTGCTTTACCCATGCTGTCAAAAAAGGAAATTCTAACGGAAATGGCCGTTTTTTTCGAAGAAGAAGATTTTCGGAAAAAAGTAGAGAAATATTCCGGGGGGATGAAGAGACGATTAAGCTTTCTAAGGGCAATGCTGTTTCCCTTTGACTTCCTGCTTCTGGACGAACCCTTTACCGGCTTGGATAAGGAAAATAGAATAAAGATGGAGGAGTATCTGCTTTCTCATCAAAATAAACGCCCGGTAATCTTTGCCAGTCATGAAAACCCATTGCTATGGAAGGATTACGGAACTATCGCGTTATAAATAGAAGCGCCTTGCATGGATACAAAACTTAAAATTGCTCTTTTAAATACTTAAAAAGAAAAACCGTAAAGAAAAATTTATGAAATGGCAGAAAACTTGTAACACATGAAGAAAGACTTTTGTCTATACTTTTGATAGCGAATAGACAAAAGGAGGTTTCTATGAAAGCGAAATCATTTTTAAAAGGAATGGCAGTGTTTATGAGTATCATGGCGGTTTCCGCATTTTCCGCTTTTGCCGCAGGAAACAAGGCGGAAATCGGTTCGGTGAATTTACAGATTGACAGTTCGGATATCGAAATCGGGTCGGCTGCAAAGAAGATTTCCGTAAGTAGCGGTGATGACGGTTTTACCATTCAAAATGATGAAGGAACCGCTTTGAATATGCAGGGAAATGTTTGGAAAAGCAATACGACTCCCCAGTTTAAAGTAATCTTAAAGGCGGATTCCGAGCATAAGTTCAATACCAACAATTTGAAGACTGCAAATTTTTATAAATTTAGCGGAGCTGAGGTAGGATTTGTAAAGGCTACAGGTACTGCAAATTCCATCACCCTTACCATCAAGACCAAGAAGCTGAAGGCAAATCCCGGAGACTTGACTGTAGGAGATGTAAGCTGGAGAGATGAAAGCGGTGTGGCAGAATGGTCCAGCGTGGACAATGCGGAAAAGTATCTGGTAAAGCTCTACAGAGGTAGCCAGTTTATCACCAGCGGTGAAACTACCGGAACCAGCTATGATTTTCGTTCCGCGATTACCCAGAACGGAAACTACAGCTACAAGATTAGGGCCTATGCTTACGGAAGCTATGGTGACTGGGTAAGCTCTGAAGAGCTGGAGATGAGAGCAAGCTCTTCTCAGGGAGGTACGGAGAATGGACGTTGGATTTTAGATGCGCATGGTTGGTGGTTCTTAAATCCGGATCGTTCTTATCCTGCCAACACCTGGAAGATGATTAACGGAAAGTGGTATTATTTTAATAAGTCCGGCTATATGAAGACCGGTTGGGTACAGACCAACGGAATTTGGTATTATCTTGGTGCAGACGGTGCAATGCTCACCAATACCAGAACACCGGACGGCTATTATGTAAATCAAAGTGGAGCATGGGTAGCGTAAACCCGGCAGAATCATAAAAAATGCAAAAGTTATAGCAGATATAATGAAAAGTTTCTTGACAGAGAAATAAGCCTATGGGATAATTCCTTCAGATTTTTTCAAGGAGGAAAGGGTTATGCAGAACATTTGGCTGGCAATTATTATGATTCTTGCAGTCATTATTGTCTTACACGATAATGTTTGTTTGCGTAACGCCACTTTGGAAAGATAAAGACATGATTTGAGCCTTTAGCCTTACAGCGTTACGCTGTAAGGCTTTTTCAATGAAACGGGAGAGAAAATGAAATTATCAGGGGCAAGGCTATTAATTGAAGAGTTGATTCATCAGGGGGTGGATACCGTATTCGGCTATCCCGGAGGTGCAGTTTTACAGATATATGATGAGCTGTATAAGTGTAAGGATCGGATTCATCATGTTCTTACCGCCCATGAGCAGGGGGCATCCCATGCTGCAGACGGCTATGCCAGAGCTAGCGGAAAGGTGGGAGTGGTTATTGCGACTTCCGGTCCGGGAGCAACCAACCTTGTAACCGGTATTGCCAATGCCTATTTGGATTCCGTACCTATGGTTGCCATTACCGGAAATGTGGCCACGGAAGCACTGGGAAGAGACAGCTTTCAGGAGGTGGATATCGTATCCATTACCCAGCCTGTAGTAAAGCATAACTTTATGGTAAAGGATGTTACGGAGCTGGAGCAGACGATTAAAGAGGCTTTTCAGATTGCCAATTCCGGCAGAAAAGGTCCAGTGCTTATTGATATTCCTAAGGACGTACAGATTAGTGAATGTGAGTACGGAGTGGCCGTTCTTCCGAAGATGCCGGAAAAGCCCAAGCTCCCCTATGATCAGGAAGGAGTCATTGCCTTACTGAGTCAGGCGAAGAAGCCGTTAATTTATGCCGGCGGCGGTATTACGGCGGCTAAGGCGGAGAAAGAGCTGATTGCTTTGGCGGAGAAACTGAATATTCCGGTTACCGTCAGCATTATGGGAAGAACAGCATTTCCCGATTCCCATCCCTTGAGTCTTGGCTTAGTGGGAATGCACGGAAGCTATGTGGCGGCAAAAACCCAGTCGGAATGTGATGTGTTATTGGCTTTGGGAGTTCGTTTTTCAGACCGTGCTACCGGTAATATTACCCGTTATACACAAAATTGCAAAGTTATCCATGTAGACATTGATAAGGCGGAAATCGGAAAGAACATAAGCCCGGATTATTCCGTACAGGGGGATGTGAAGAAGTGGATTAAAGAAATTCTTCCAAAACTGAAGGAACAAAAGCATCCTAAGTGGTGGGAAGAAATCCATGGATTTGAAAAAACCAAGAGTAAAGTGGAGGGAGATTTCCATCCAAAGCATATCTTGGAGACCTTACGGAAGTATACGGAAGATGACACGGTGGTGGCTACCGATGTGGGACAGCATCAGATGTGGACAGCACAGTACTATCGTTTTGAAAAAGGAAGAACTTTCTTAAGCTCCGGAGGATTGGGAACCATGGGCTACGGCTTAGGAGCAGCCATTGGAGGCTGCTTCGGAAGAAAGAAGGCCCATACCGTTTTGATTACTTCCGAGGGATCCTTCGGGATGAACTGTAACGAGCTGTGTACAGCGGTTCATGAGAATCTACCGATTACCATTATCCTGATGAACAATCGTGTTTTGGGTATGGTAAGACAGTGGCAGACAGCCTTTTTCGGAAAACGTTATTCCGAAACGGTTCTGGATAGAAGCACGGACTTTGTAAAGCTGATGGAAGCATACGGCGGTAAAGGCTTTAACGCCAAAAACTGCAAGGAGTTGGAAGATGCTTTAAAGGAAAGAGAGCATTATAAGGGCCCGATTTTGATTAACTGCTCCATTAATCCGGATGAGAAGGTGCTTCCGATGATTCCTCCCGGAAAATCTGTGGATGATATTATTTTATAAGGAGGGGAGGAAAGATGAAGAAGTTTACCATTGACCTGTTTGTAAACAACCGCTTCGGCGTTTTGAACCGTATTACAGGACTTTACTGTAAAAGAGCTTACAATATTGAATCGATCCAAGCCGGCCCTACAAAAATTCCCGGGTGTACCAAGATTGAAATCGTTTCCACCGGGGATGACTATATGCGTACTCAGGTAATTTCTCAGCTGGAGAAGTTATATGATGTACGGAAGGTGGATCTCCTTTCGGAGATGGATGGTGAATAAAGTCGTGAAATGCCGGAATACGGCTTCACAATAGAGAGGCGGAACAGTGCTTCGATAAAAGTCCCCGCATTTGTTCCAAGGGATCCCCTTAGGGGGAAATGTATAGAAGGAGAGAAAACAATGGCTATTATGTACTATGAGAAGGATTGTGACTTACAGTTATTAAACGGTAAGAAGGTTGCCGTGATCGGTTATGGCTCTCAGGGTCATGCTCATGCCCTGAATTTACGGGACAGCGGTGTGGATGTAGTCATCGGTCTTTATGAAGGTTCCAAGTCTGCAGATAAGGCAAGAGAAGACGGCTTTACCGTATACAACACAGACGAGGCTGTAAAGAAGTCCGATATTATCATGATTTTGGTAAATGACGAGAAGCAGGCTAAGCTTTACAAGGATCAGATTCAGGCAAATTTAAGTGAAGGTAAGACTCTTGCTTTTGCTCACGGTTTCAACATTCATTATCACGCTATTGTTCCTCCAAAGAATGTAAATATCATCATGGTAGCACCAAAGGGACCCGGACACACCGTTCGTTCTCAGTATGTAGACGGAAAGGGTGTTCCCTGTCTTGTAGCTTGTGAGCAGGATTACTCCGGAAACTCTATGGATGTGGCTAAGGCTTATGCAGCTGCTATCGGCGGTGCAAGAGGCGGAATCTTAGAGACAACCTTTAAGGAAGAGACAGAGACAGACCTTTTCGGAGAGCAGGCAGTACTTTGCGGTGGCGTTTGCGCTTTGATGGAGGCAGGTTTCAATACTCTTGTTGAGGCAGGTTACAAGCCGGAAAATGCATATTTCGAGTGTGTACATGAGATGAAGCTGATTGTAGACCTGATTTTCAATGCGGGATTTGAGGGAATGCGTTATTCCATTTCCGATACTGCAGAGTTTGGTGACTACACCGCAGGGCCAAAGGTTATCGGCGAGGAAGCAAAGAAGGCTATGAAGCAGATTCTCTCCGATATTCAGGACGGAACCTTTGCGAAGGATTGGATTTTGGAGAACCAGGCAGGAAGACCTCACTTCTTAGCAATGAGAGAGGAACATGCAGAGACCTTGGCTTCCAAGACCGGTCAGGATTTACGTCAGAAGATGGGATGGAAGCAGGTTCAGGATTTGGATCAAGCGAGATAATTGCCCTAGCCCAGCGGCACATTTTGTGCCGCTTTTTTTAAAAGAAAAAGGAAGTAGAAAGATGGAATTGACATTGGATCGGGTATATCAGGCAGCCCATGTTTTAAAGCCCGTAATACATAAGACGGATTTGGTACATGCAACAAGAATTCAAACAGATTGTGATTTATACTTAAAGACGGAAAACTTACAAAACACCGGTTCTTTTAAGATTCGAGGGGCTTACTTTAAGATATCCACCCTATCCGAGGAAGAGAGAAAGAAGGGAGTGGTAGCCTGCTCCGCAGGAAACCATGCTCAGGGTGTGGCTTTGGCTGCGCAGGCCAGCGGCACCAAGTCCACCATCTTTTTACCGGCCATTGCTCCTATTTCCAAAGTAGAGGCCACCAGAAGCTACGGGGCCAG
>CALHIC010000405.1 GCA_938030845.1 uncultured Oribacterium sp.
CTTACTTTTTGCTTTTTTTGCAAAGACAACCGGAACATGGAAATATTGTGCTGCGCAACAAGCCAGGGCAATTCCTGAAGCTTCAATTGTTAAAATCCGAGTAATCCCTTTATCCTTAAAACGCTCATAGAACTCTTTTCCCAGTTCTTCTAAAAGAGAAACATCCAACTGATGGATTAAAAAGCTATCCACCTTTAAAATATTGCCCGGTCTAACTTGTCCATCCGCCTTGATTCTTTCTTCCAGCAGCTTCATTTGATCCCTCCATTTTATCCTTGACTCAGCCTATGATTCTACTCCTCTCAAAGTTCCCTGATTTCCTTTATTTAGGAAAGCAAAAATGAACTTGTTTCAGAATAGTATGTATAGTAAAACATATTGTAGAAAAAAGAAAGGGGTTGGAAAGAAGATAATAGAGAAAAGCAAAGAAATTACGCAAATTTCTCAAAAGCAATTCCCTTTCCCGGAATAGAAGCTCATTTTTGGAAAAATAAGAAAGGAAAGAAAATGGATCAGTGGAGCATCCCCATAGGGTATCAAGAGGTTTTAGCAGATTATGCACAGAAAAATGCGGTGACAAAGGAGACGGCATTTTCCAATCTGATGGATTTTATTCAATTAAAGGATCAGTATTTCTCTCAGATTTTGGTTTATATTGAAAATGCGGAGCAATATTTGGATGGGGGAGAGGAAATTCCGGAACAGGAGTTGCAGCTGGCTTATATGGAAAGCTTCGGGGAAAATACTGTGGGCGCCATGGTGAAGTGCTATTTCCGAAGATCGGAAAGCAAAGATCTTCTTTTGGCAGTGGGCTATGACAGTGAATTAAGTACCTGGGAAATCCTAAGCTTTTTCCAAAGAAAGATTCCTTCCATGGACTTAAACGGAGATACGCTCTGCCTGTACTATGTTAAGGATATGAACAGACTTTCCGAAGCAAAAAAAATCTTCTCCCTCTTGGAAAATGAAGAAGGAGAAGAGTATTGTAAGGCGGGATATTTTCCCTCCATCTATGTAGACGAAGATGAGGAGTGGGAAGAGGAATAGCTTCTCTTCGAAGGAATTGTATTTTGAAGCTACCCCTCTGCATTTTCCAAGAAGGAAATTAGTGGGAAGAATAGTAGTTTCTGAAGAAGTTCCTAATCTGTCCTACCTGATATAAGGAACCAAGACAAAGAAGGAGAGTTTTCTCTTCTTCTTTTTTTACGGCATTCAGGTTCCATTCCAGACCTTCCTCCAGGCTTTCGGGACAACGAATTTCTCCGTCAAAGTGACTCTGCCATTGCTGCTTTAAGATTTCGGGATTTTGTCCCCTATGGCTTTCCACCTGGAAGAAACTAAAGCTCAGTGTATTGTTTTTTAACAGTTCCAGCATGGTCATATAATCCTTATCCGCCATAACGGAAAAGAAAATTCTCTTCTTGTAGTTTGGAAAAAGCATTTCTATGGAGCGAACCAAACTGTTTACCGCTTGGGGATTGTGGGCTCCATCAAGAATAATCAAAGGACGTTTTTTTAGAATTTCAAATCGTCCCGGCCATGTAACCGTCATAAGTCCCTGCTTTACGCAGTCCTCCGGAATGGAAATGCCTCTTTCCTTCAGGCAGTCTATAGCGTCACAGATGACCATGGCATTGTCCAATTGATAATCTCCCAGTAAAGACAATGCATATTCATGTCTCTCTCGATAGGAGAAGTATTGGTAGCCGTTATCAATATGGAAGGAATAGGAATGAAAATATTTGGGATTGGTAATATGCAGTTTTGCATTTTTCTCTTTGCAAATTTTTCGAATCTCTTCCATGACCTCCGGTTTTTGATGCATTAATACTACCGGTGTGTCTTCGGCAATAATACCGCCCTTCTCCCGGGCGATTTCTTCCAGAGTATCTCCTAAAATGGCGGTGTGCTCCAAACCGATATGGGCGATAATGGACAACTCCTTATGGGGGATAACATTGGTGGCATCCAGTCGTCCTCCAAGACCTACTTCCAGAACCACATAATCCACGCCCTTTTCCAGAAAATAACAAAAGGCCAGGGCTGTCAGCATTTCAAAGGAATTGGGTTTCTCCTCCTCCAAGCTTTCGCTGAGCTCCCGCATTTTTAGACAAAGTCTTTTTAAATCTTCATCGGAAATCATTTCTCCGTCAATGGTATAGCGCTCATTCATGCTTTCGATATGCGGGGAAATGTACATCCCGGTTTTATAACCGGAAAGGGTCAAAATCTGTTGCAGGCTTTTCGCGACGGAACCTTTTCCGTTGGAACCGGCAATATGGATAAAACGAAGCTTATTTTCCGGATTTCCGCATTTTTTCAATAAATTTCTTGTTGGCTGAAGACCCATTTTACAGCCATACCAATCATTTACCCCAAGGGTCTCCATACACTCTTCCCAAGTCATTTTATAAATATCCTCCTTATATAAAGAACAAAATCCTCCCATAGAAAAACAGAGTAGCGAAAACAATGAGCAGCATTGCATCCGTTACTCTGTATTATAGATGTTTTATTTTGCTATAGCATGAAAAATTTTGCGTTTTTCAAACAGCATGACTATAGCATTAATGGCAAAGTATTGAAGAATACTGTTAATCAGTACTTGAAGGACACGGAACTGCATCAAAGGAAGTAGTGGACTTCCGGTACTGAGAGTCAGTAAGTAGCTGTTGATGATTAAGCTGCAAAGCAGTTGGCTGATTATAATAGCGAGGATAATACGATATTGGCTACGATTTTTCTCTAAACACAGGCTGTAAGTCACCGCAGTTAAACCTACGGAAAGAGTATAGCCCGGCATATAAGGGAAGGGAGAGAATAAAAAGCATCCCAGAATATCGGAAATGCAGGCAATTAAAACAGCCGGAACCATTCCCAGATACATAGAGGCAAAGACAATGGGGACAAAGCCGAAACCGATACGGAAATTCCATGCCTGTACCGACAGAAATCTGGTCAGAATAATCTGAATGGCAACCAGCATAGAAAAGGTGACAAGATTTTTGACATTAAACACGTTCTTATTCATAGACCGCTCCTTTCATGCGCTGTAAAGAAGCTGTCTTGCTTCCTGGCAGCGGGATGCGAGAATAAAACTGGGAACCGATTTGGTTCTTCGTCCCGACACCAACTCCCTGTGTGTTGGGCACTAACCACTTTATTCTCTACTCTGCAAAAAGTTCTAAGGGCATAGTAATGCCTATTCCGCCTTTTGTAAAGAAGAATCCCTCTAAAATCCTGCTTTTTCAAAAGGAATTTT
>CALHIC010000406.1 GCA_938030845.1 uncultured Oribacterium sp.
TCTGTCTCCCTTTAAATTCACCACACCAAGGTGGGGATTCAAGGTGGTGAAATGATAGTTGGCAATTTCCGGTCTGGCATTACTGCACATGGAAAGTAAGGTGGACTTTCCTACATTGGGATAGCCTACTAATCCTACGTCCGCAATCACCCGTAATTCCATACGAAGGGTAATTTCTCTGGCCTCTTCTCCCGGCTGAGCAAATTTCGGTGCCTGCATGGCAGGGGTGGCAAAATGCATATTGCCCAGGCCTCCTTTACCGCCCTTTAATAAGATCATTCGCTGATTCTCTCCGCTCATATCCGCAATCAGCTTACCGGTCTCGTCATCCTTTAAAAGCGTTCCCTCCGGAACCTTTAAGATCAGATCCTTACCGTTCTTTCCATGCATCTTTCTGCCGTCTCCCTCCTGTCCGGGTTCTGCGGCATATTTTGTTTTATGACGGAAGGGTTCCAGGCTGTTTAAGCCTTTGTCCACCTCTACAATGATGTCTCCACCCTTTCCGCCGTCTCCACCGTCCGGGCCTCCTGCAGGAACAAACAACTCTCTACGAAAGGATACATGGCCGTTGCCACCTTTTCCGCTTTTAACATAAATTTTTGCAATATCTGCAAACATGAATACTCCTTTTTCTAAAAAGAAGCAGGACGATTTCCTGCAAAAATATTTTCCTTTACTATAGGAAAACCCCACGCCGGATAACCAGCATGGGGTTAATGTTTCCTTATGCCTTTGGAAGTACAGATACTTGCTTACGATCTCTTCCTAGACGGCCAAATTTAACGACTCCGTCCACCTTTGCAAATAAGGTGAAATCATTTCCCAAGCCTACATTCAGACCTGGATGAATTCTGGTTCCGTTCTGCTTGTACAGAATGTTTCCAGCCTTAACGAACTGACCATCTGCTCTCTTAGCACCAAGTCTTTTTGACTCGGAATCTCTACCGTTTTTGGTAGAGCCCATACCCTTATGATGAGCCATGTAATATACCTATCCTTTCCTAAAAATTAACCAATCTTGTCAATTTTTACTTCTGTAAAAAGCTGTCTGTGACCATTCTTCTTGTGGTATCCGGACTTTCTCTTGTAACGGTAAACGATAACCTTCTTACCCTTACCATTCTGAAGAACAGTTCCGCTAACCTTTGCATTGGCAACTGTTGGTGTACCAATCTTCAAAGAACCGTCATTGAGAAGAAGAACCTGATCAAAAGTAATCTTTGCTCCCTCTTCTACTTCCAACTTCTCCACACGGATTACATCGCCTTCACTGACTTTGTACTGCTTTCCGCCACTTACAATTACTGCGTACATTAGGAATCCTCCTATAAAAATTTACTCGCTAGCTGTGGTGAGACATGCTTCTTAAACCTCGCTAGGCGGCATCTAGGTTACTTTACAGTAAACTGCCTTCTTCGTCAAGCTTTTTATGGCAAAATACTGCGATAATAAGGATAATTTGCCTGTACTTCATCTACGGAAATATT
>CALHIC010000407.1 GCA_938030845.1 uncultured Oribacterium sp.
TGCAGATTTCCGCAGTCTCTTTCGGTGCCACATTGGACAAAACGGAAATTACTCCGGAACCTCCAATGGAAAGCAGAGGAACAATGATTCCATCCTCACCGGAATAGAGTAAGAAATCATCATCCACCAAACGCATCAATTCCGCTGTGGAGCCCACATCACCGGTAGCTTCCTTTACTCCCACAATATTTTTTACATTATAGTAAAGATCCGCCATGGTCTTCGGCTCAATCTTCATTCCGGTTCTTCCCGGTACATTGTATAGAATACAAGGAATGGAAACCGCATCCGCGATGGCTTTGTAATGGGCATACAGTCCCTTCTGGGTAGCCTTGTTATAGTAGGGAGTCACCAAAAGCAGTCCGTCAGCACCGGCCTTCTCCGCTCTTTGAGAAAGGTCAATAGCGGTAGCGGTACAGTTTGAACCTGTTCCCGCAATAACGGGAATACGGTGATTTACCACCTTCACAGTATGAGCAACCACTTCAATATGCTCATCCTCTGTAAGGGTTGCCGCCTCTCCCGTGGTACCTACTGCTACAATGGCATCCGTGCCTTCTGCAATTTGCTCTTCCAAAATTTCCGTTAACTTCTCATAATTTACGCTACCATCCTCATGAAAGGGGGTAATCAAAGCAACGCCAGCTCCTTTAAATAATGCCATAGTCTCACTCAACCTTTCTTATTATTTTCTGTTAAATCCGGCTCTCTTTCTAGCGGTAGGATCCAGAATCTTCTTACGAATACGAAGATTTTCCGGAGTAACCTCCAAAAGCTCATCCGTATCGATAAAGTCAATACACTGCTCCAAAGACATAATCTTCTTCGGTACCAGCTTCAATGCCTCATCAGAGCTGGAGGTTCTGGTATTGCTTAAATGCTTGGTCTTACAAACATTTAACTCGATATCCTCTGACTTCGGACTCTGTCCGATAACCATACCGCTGTAAACCTTCTCTCCCGGACCGATAAAGAGGGTTCCACGGTTCTGTGCCTGGAATAAGCCGTAGGTAACCGCCTCTCCCTGCTCAAAGGCAATAAGGGATCCCTGATGACGGTAGTTTAGATCTCCACGATATTCACCATAGCCCTCAAACTCGGTATTTAAAATACCATTTCCTTTGGTATCGGTAAGGAACTCTCCTCTATAACCGATTAAGCCTCTGGAAGGAATTTCAAACTCCAAACGAGTATATCCGGAAGCCAAAGGACTCATGCCGTTTAAGGTACCCTTTCTCTGGGTAAGCTTCTGGATTACAGAGCCGGTAGCATCCTCCGGCACATCGATATAAGCAATCTCCATAGGCTCCAGCTTTACGCCCTGCTCATTTTCCTTATAAATAACCTCTGCCTTGGAAACCGCAAACTCAAAGCCCTCTCTACGCATGGTCTCCACCAATACGGAAAGGTGCAGCTCTCCACGACCGGAAACCTTAAAGCAATCTGCGGATTCCGTCTCCTCTACTCTTAAGGAAACGTCCGTATTCAGTTCTCTGAAAAGACGATCACGGATATGTCTTGAGGTAACAAACTTTCCTTCCGTTCCTGCTAATGGTGAATCATTAACCATGAAATCCATGGAAATGGTCGGCTCGGAAATCTTCTGGAACGGAATG
>CALHIC010000408.1 GCA_938030845.1 uncultured Oribacterium sp.
GAGGCTTTTTGCTTTATAGTTCCCTTTACGAGTGCATAGTCTAAGGAGGAAAATCCGTTAGAAGTGCATGCTATTTAAAGAATCCCATTTTTAGAAAATTCCATTACAAGGAGTAAAGGATGTTTGAAAATTTAGAAGAAGTAAAAAAGCATTACGAAGAAATTATGCATAATCTGACGATTCCGGAGGTGGTTTCCGACATTAGTCAGTATAAAAAGTTGATTTTAGAGCAGACCAGTCTGGAGCCGATTTACAAGGCTTATTTGGCTTTCCGAAAGGCGGAGCAAAGTGAAGAGGAGGCTCTTTCCCTTTTGGACAATGAAAAGGATAAGGAAATTCTGGAGATGGCCAAGGAAGAATTGCAGCAGGCCAAGGAAGACCAGGAGAGACTTACCAAGGAGATTCAGCTTCTCCTCTTACCTAAGGATGAAAATGACGACAAGAACATCGTAATGGAAATCCGCGGGGGAGCGGGAGGAGAGGAAGCGGCTTTATTTGCCGGCTCTCTTTATAGAATGTACACCAGCTATGCGGAAAAAAGAGGCTGGAAGACGGAGTTAGTTTCCTTCAATGAAACCGGTCTTGGGGGCTTAAAGGAAGTGGTCTTTATCGTAGACGGTCACGGCGCTTATTCCCGGCTGAAGTATGAGTCCGGGGTACACAGAGTACAGCGTGTACCGGAGACGGAAAGTGGGGGAAGAATCCATACCTCCACCGCAACGGTGGCGGTTATGCCGGAGGTAGAGGATGTGCAGGTGGAGATTAACCCTGCAGATGTGCGCATGGAAGTTTTCCGTTCCTCCGGAGCCGGTGGACAGCATATCAATAAGACTTCTTCTGCGGTTCGACTGATTCATGAGCCTACCGGCCTTGTGGCAGAGTGTCAGGAGGAGCGTTCTCAGGTACAAAACAGAGAGAAGGCTATGCGACTTCTGAGAGCAAGACTTTATGAAATCGAGTTGGAAAAGCAGCAGTCGGAAAATGCGGCGGAGAAGCGTTCTCAGTTGGGAACGGGAGACCGCTCCGAGAAGATTCGTACCTACAACTTCCCCCAGGGAAGAGTAACAGATCATAGAATCAAGCTTACTCTTTACAATATTGATGCGGTGCTTTCCGGGGATCTGGATCTCTTAATTGACCCGTTGATTACCGAGGATCAGGCAGAGAAACTGGCACGATTGGAAGAGAAGAATTAAGGAAAATGCCTCCTTTTCTTAATGGGGAAAAGGGGGGATTTTTGTATAATAAAATAGTTTCTTTGGAATAATGAATCGTGCTGATGAAAGTATAGAAGGGGTAAGGAATGGAAGAACAAAGAGAAAGACAGAGCAGAAAAAGGGGGAAGAGTGGGGGAAAGAGTCTCCTTCCTTTTTTTCTGATCTTTTTTTGCTTCATTTTGCTTTTTGCGGGAGCAGGTCTTTTTTACTATGTGAAGAAGTATATGCCTACCAAAGCCAGAGCGGATTTAAACAGCTATTTTTCCGTATCAGGAGACAATGTGGCGCTGTATTTAAACCATGAAAAACAGGTAGAGGATTCCGTACTGACTCTGGGAAGAATGCAGGATGGGGAAGTCTATCTCCCCTATGGCTTTGTGGTAAAGCAGTTAAATATTCGTTTTTATTATGACGATGATGAGAAAACCCTCCGCTATGCCCTGCCGGATTCTGTGGAAATCTATCAGCCGGGAGAAAAGGGAAAGGATGGAAAGCTTCCCTATTTTGTGGACGGGAAAAACATTTTCCTCAGCCTATCTCTGATTCAGTCCCATACTGCCCTGGAAGTAGAAAGCTTTACGGATGCGGAGCATAAGAGAGTCTTCCTTTACAATGCTTTTGGCAAAGAAAAGCAGGCGACTTTAACGGCTAAAGAGGCGGTTCGTGTGCAGGGTGGAGTGAAGAGTCCTATCCTTACGGACTTGGAAAAGGGAGATAAGGTTCTTGTTTTAGAAAAAATGGAGAAGTGGTCCAAGGTGGAAACCAAGGACGGCTTTATCGGTTACCTTCGAAACAGCCGTTTAGGGGATGAGGTGGAGATTGAAAAAAGCTCCGACTTCCAGGCTCCGGTCTATTCCCATAAAAGCATGGGAGAGGGAGTTCATCCTACTTTGGCCTTCCATCAGATTACCACTCCGGAAGCCAACAATACCTTAGACACCTTACTTCCAAATGCAGCAGAGAGCAATATTGTGGCACCTACCTGGTATGTGCTTTCCGACAATGCAGGTAACTTTATTTCCTATAGCGATGCCAACTATGTAGCCAAGGCTCATGCAGCAGGAAAGAAGGTATTTGCCACCCTCAATAACTTTGATGCGGGAAAGGTGGATGCCAAGGCGCTTTTTTCTGCGGCAAAGCATAGAAGTGCTTTGATTGAAAATTTGGTAAAGGATTTAAAGGAAAAGCAGATTGACGGAATCAATGTAGATATTGAACTTTTACCGGAAGGTGCAGCCAGAGATTATCTGGAGTTTATGCGGGAGCTCTCCATTGCCTGCCGTACCGATGATCTCTTTTTGAGCGTGGATTGCTATGTTCCCTATTCTTATAATGCTTACTACAATATCAAGGAGCTGGGAGAGATTTGTGATTATGTGGTCATTATGTGCTATGACGAGCATTATGCAGGTTCCGAGGAAGCCGGCTCCGTTTCGTCTTTAAGCTACGTGGAGCGAGGAATTGACGAAAGTGCTGCGAAGATGGATAAGAACAGAGTGATTATCGCCCTGCCGTTCTATACCAGAGTCTGGATTACCGATGCAAACGGAAAGCTCCGTTCCGAGGCTCTTTCCATCAAAAAGGCGAAGGAATGGATTACAGAAAAAAATGTTCCTTTAGAGTGGAAAGAGGATATTGGCCAATACTATGGCGTGATTCAGGACGGAAATGAGAAAAAGGAAATCTGGATGGAGGATGAAAAGTCCATGGAAGCAAAGATGAATTTGCTCGGGGAAAAGGGCATTCAGGGCGTTGCGGCTTGGAAACTGGGACAGGAGCCTGAGGGCTTTTGGTCTATTCTGAATTTAGAAGAAAAAACATCTTAAAATAGAGGCGTCAGGATGAAGACAAAAATCTTTGGAAAAGAAGGAATTTCAGAGGCCGCTGAGATCCTAAAGCAGGGAGGCTTAGTGGCTTTCCCTACGGAAACCGTATACGGCTTAGGAGGGAACGGTTTGGATAAGGAGGCGGCAAAAAAGATTTACGCCGCTAAGGGCAGACCCTCCGACAATCCTTTGATTTTGCACGTTTCTTCTATAGAAGAGGTAATTCCCTTGGTGAAAGCTTTACCGGAAAAGGCGAAGAAACTGATGGAAGCCTTTTGGCCGGGACCTTTAACTCTGGTACTGCCAAAGTCCGACATTGTGCCTAAGGAAAGCACCGGAGGACTGGAAACCGTAGCCCTTCGTTCCCCTGAAAATGCCTTAACCCTCGACCTGATTCGTGCCTGCGGCTTCCCCATTGCAGGACCTTCCGCAAACCTTTCCGGCCGGCCCAGCCCTACAGAGGCAGCCCATGTTTTTGAGGATTTAGGAGGTAGAATTGAGGGCATCTTAGAGGACGGTGCAGTGGGCATCGGGGTGGAATCCACCATTGTGGATTTAAGTGAAGACTGTCCCACCCTGCTTCGTCCGGGAGCTATTACGATAGAGGATTTGGAAGAAGTTTTGGGGGAAAAGGTGGCCATTGACCCGACTTTATTGGGAAAGAGCATGGCAGAGGGCTTTACCCCAAAGGCACCCGGTATGAAATACCGGCATTATGCGCCTAAGGCGGATATGATACTCTTTAAGAAAAAGGAAGAAGAGGAAAATGACTTAAAGGCAGGACAAGAGGACATAGCAAAATCTATCCTTTCCTACGGAGGGAAGGAAC
>CALHIC010000409.1 GCA_938030845.1 uncultured Oribacterium sp.
TTACTGATTTCCTCAGGATCCAGGGTACTGAAAAAATCTCCGCTAATAGAAGCTTCCTGTATTTTGCCCTTCTGAATCTCCAAGGCAAAATGCATCTTTCCTCCCGGGAAGCGTCCAATCTTTTCCATGTTGAATTTCGGATTCTTTCCGTACAGACTGTCCCAGTTTTGAAAATGAGTCTTGGCCAGTTCCTTAACTCTCAGAATTTCTTCCTTGGAAAGCTCCAGGCGATTGGCTTTATTCTCTTCTCCCAAAATGGCGGAAACCATCAGTTCCTTAAAGTCCTCCGGGGAAATCTTCTCCTGCAAATGGTCGGAGATGTTACAAACTCTTTCCCGCACCGACTGGATGCTTTTGGAAATAATCTTGTGCTCATCCACCCTGGTGGAATTCACCATCTTCTCGATATCCGTGGAAAAAAGCAGGGATCCGTGGTGGACAATGCTTTCCCCCAGATGATACTGGGCATTGCCGGAAAACTTTCGTCCTTCGATACAAAGGTCATTTCTTCCGTTAAATTCTGCTTTCACGGAAAGCTTCGCCAAGGCATCCAGTACCGGGCTTAGGTATTTTTTAAACTCTATCCCCTCTTCCTTATAGCGGTCGATAAAGGTAAACTGCCAGCCTCCCAAATCCGTGTAAATGGTGCCTCCCCCGCTCATCCGCCGTACCAGATTCATCTTCTGCTCTCTGGCGTAGGGGAGATTTACCTCCTCCGCAAGGTTTTGGTATTTTCCAAGCATCAGGGTAGGGGTGGTTCTCCAGAAAAGGAAAACCGTATCTTCCAATTTCTTTTCTTCGGCTAAGTAATATTCCAGGCCGAAGTTCTCATAAACGTCCGTGGACTCTAAATCAATATAAACCATGCACGTCCTCCAAAGCTTCCCAAGCTCTGTAAGAGCTTCTGGCTAAGGGTGCGGAGGCTACGTGGTGAAAGCCCTTTAAAAGAGCATTCTTCTTATAGCGGGCAAAATCCTCCGGTGTGGCATATCTGGCCAAGGGGTAATGCTCCTTGGTGGGTTGCAGATATTGTCCGATGGTTAAGATATCACAGCCGGTTTCCAGCACATCATCCATCAATCTGTCAATCTGCTCTTCCGTCTCTCCAAGCCCTACCATGAATCCTGTCTTTACCCGGATATCCGGAGAATGCTGCTTGCAGTAGCGGAGCACTCCTAAGGACCTTTCATAAGCCGCCTGGGGACGAACCGCCTTCTGCAATTCCTTTACCGTCTCCACATTGTGGTTCAGAACCTCCGGCTTGGCCTCCAGAACAATGTCTAAGGACTCCGTCCTTCCCTTCATATCGGAAATCAGGGTTTCAATGGTGGTGCCGGGACAAAGCTCCCGAATCGCCCGAATGGTCTTGGCAAACTGTAAGGCTCCTCCGTCCTCCAAATCATCTCTGGTGGAGCAGGTCAAAACCACATGCTTCAGATGCAGCTGCTTTGCGGCCTTGGCCACATTCATAGGCTCTTCTTCGTCCACTGCCTCCGGTCTTCCGCAGGTCACATTGCAAAAACGGCAATTTCTGGTGCAAACGCTTCCCAAAATCATAAAGGTTGCCGTGTGCTTCCGATAACACTCTCCCATATTGGGACAGTTGGCTTCCTTACAAACGGTATTCAAACGAAGATCCTTCATCAGTGCCGCCACCTCTTCGGTAGCCTCCTGATTATAGCGAACCTTCAACCAGTCCGGCTTCTTCCCTAAAGAAGGAGGGGCAGCTTGTAAATCCTCCGCTTTCTCCAATGTCTTCTCCATATCTTGCTCCCTATCTAGCTCCCTATCTAGCTCCCTATCTTGCCTTACGCTGTCTCTTCAATCAGAACAACCTTCTCCAGTCCTTACGCCGTCTCTTCAATCAGAGCGACCTTCTCCAGTCCTTACACCGTCTCTTCGATCAGAGCGACCTTCTCCAATACCCCTACCGTATCACCTTCTTCGCAGCACTGCTCTACCAGGGTGCCCTCGAAGCCGGATTCCACTTGGGTAACCACCTTGTCGGTTTCAATCTCAAAAATCGGTTCTCCCTTCTTTACCGGGTCTCCCACTTCCTTCAACCAGGCACAAACCACCGCCTCCTGCATCTCCGGTCTTAACTTCGGAACCACAATTTCTTTCTTCATCTTCTACTCCTTCTATAATGCAAGCCCTATTAAGACTTCTCTGACTTCCTTACTATCCTGTGGCTTAAGCCTTTCCGCCAAATCGGAAAACTTTTCTTCAAAAAGCTCCAAAGAAAATGGCTGTCCTTGGAAAAGTGCTCTGACTTCCTCTTCTGAAAAATAAGGGGACTGTATCGTAAAATCTTCGATTCTTCCCTTCCGGGCCTGATAACTGATTCGTATTTTTTCTCCCTGGAAAATGCCTTCCTTCTCAAAAGAGAAATGAGGGGTTTTTCCATAGGTCCATTCCCAGGAATGGTATTTTTCCCGGCAAATCCTCTCTACCTCCGCCTTTTCCGCTTCTGTAAGAGACAAGACTTCCGGCTTAGCTCCCATGGCCTCCCTTAAAGCTTCCATAAAGCTTTCTATGGGAGGAAGTTCCGTAAAGGGACACCCTTCCTTTCCTAAGCCTTCCCAGGATTCACTGATATTACAAACCTTGCAGATTGCTGAGGGAGAAGCCTTCGACTGAATGTGAACACTTTTATTCTTGGTGGTAATCTCATCCAAAAGACTTAAGTCCGATGCATAAAGTAGAGTCCCATGGTGTAAAACCCGTTCTCCGGTGACCTTTTGGGCACTGCCGGAAATCTTCTTTCCTCCTATGGCGATATCGGAGCATCTGTTCTTCTCCGCCTTAATCCCCAGCTTTTGTAAAGCAGCAATCACCGGAAGGAGAAAATCGTCATACTCTAAAATCTTGTTTCTTTTCTTCATGAGGCTGTAATTCACATTGCCTAGATCATGATACACCGTACCTCCGCCGCTGCTTCTGCGAACAACCGGAATCCCTCTTTCCTTTAACCGACGCAAGCTTACTTCCTGGCTGATGTTTTGATAACAGCCTACGATAACTGCCGGAGTATTCCGCCAAAGAAGAAAAACATCCTGCTCCGTTCTATTCTGAAAAAGATATTCTTCCAAGGCCTGATTATAGAAGGGGTCCAAGGAGGGATTTATAATTCCAATCATAGGCTCAGCTCTTTCTATTCCGAAAATTCTTTCTATTTTTTCGGAAAAACAGTGAGATTTTTCCTCTACAATGTTCATTATAATCATTATTTATAAAATGTCGATATAATAACGCTAAAATTTATAAATAATAACAGTATTTAAGAGGAAAAATTGTCTATTTTGACTAGGTTTTCCTCTTAAATACTGTTGTATACTTTTATTTCTGTTTAATTATTAACAAATTCGGCTTTTTACAAAAGAAAGCAGAGCTTCTCTATCATTTTCCGAAGGATTCTGCATCACATAATCCAAAGCCTGATGCAAAAGTTCTCCCATAGCCGGCCCGGCTTTCACGCCTATAGAAAGTAAGTCCTTGCCCTTGATTGCCAAATCGTTAAGGGTATAGCAATCCCCCTCCTGCTGAACCTTTTGAAGCCATGAAAGACGAAGCCGCACCTGCTCCGCCATAGCCTTCCCCGGGGTATTGGAAACATTTTCCAAAAGGAGCGCCTTGGTATCATAAAAGTCCTGAATCAGTTCAAGTCCGTACCGAGAAAGCCGTTTCCGAAGGGCATAGGGAGAATCCGCCTCTTCCAAAGAAAATAGCTCCACAAAGGCGGAAGCCTGATCAATACATTCCCTATCCAGCTTCAGCTCTTCTAAAATTTCCTTGGCATATTCCGGCAGGTGCCTTAGCAGAAGGCCCAAGCGCAGATACTTCTTATCTTTGGCATTTCCTAAAAGAGAAGGAATTCCCCGCTTCTCGATTTCCGAAAAATGCTGTGTCACAAAATCGGAAAGGCCGGTAGAAAAAAGCAGCTTCACCCGCTCCGGATGAGGGCTACATAAAAGCTTCACCAGCTCCACCGCAATCCGCTCCTTGGAAACCTTTCCGAGGTTTTCTCGAAGAGCCAGCATGGCCTGAAGGCAGTCCGCTTCTATCTGAAAATCCAGCTGGGCGGAAAAACGAATTCCCCGCATCATACGAAGGGCATCCTCCGTAAAACGTTCCTCTGCCCTTCCCACGGTGCGAATCCTTTTATTTTCCAGGTCTTCCTGTCCATGGTAACAGTCAATAATGCCCCGTTCCATGTGGTAGGCCATGGCATTGATGGTAAAATCCCTTCTGGCCAGATCCTCTTCCAGACTTCCGGTAAAGGACACCGCCTTGGGATGCCGCCCATCCTCGTAAATGCCGTCTACCCGATAGGTGGTTACCTCAAAGGCTCTGTCTCCCTCTCCGGCTTCCTGCGCACTAAGCAGAACCGTCACCGTTCCATGCTCAATTCCCGTATCAATGGTACGCAAAAAAAGGGATTTTACGACCTCCGGTTTAGCAGAAGTCGTAATATCCCAATCTTCAGGTTCTCGTCCCAAAAGGGCGTCCCGAACACATCCTCCGACAGCGTAGGCTTCGTAACCTGCCTGCTCAATCTGTCGAATAATGAGTTCTACCCCTTTGGGAACGGTGATTTGTATTGCTTTCGGATCTTTCATCCATTTTCCTTTTTTAATAAGCTCTTCCCCAGTAAACCATCTTTGTGGCCGGCTTTCCGCATACCACGCAGGTGTCGGCAATCTTTTCCTGCTTTGCAGGGATGCAACGGGAGGTAATACCGGAATACTCCTTAAGCTTCTCCTCGCACTCTCTGCAACCGCACCACATGGCGCGAACAAATCCGGGCTTCTTATCCAGAGAGGCTACCAATTCGTCCAAGCTCTTGGCATCAGTGGTTCTTTCCTTCTGGAAAGTCAATGCTCTATTATACATATCCTTCTGAATCTGCTCCAAAAGCTTCTTGCTTTCTTCCACAAGATTCTCAAAGGATACCACAATCTTCTCTCTGGTGTCTCTTCTTACCAGTACTACCTGTCCCGCTTCGATATCCTTCGGTCCGATTTCCAGACGAAGAGGAATTCCTCTTACTTCACTGTCTGCAAACTTAAATCCGGGAGTCTTATCGGAATCATCCACCTTCACGCGAAGTCCTGCATCCTTTAAGCTGTTCATCAAATCAAAGGCCTTGTCCAGTACCCCTTCCTTATTCTGCTGGATAGGAATGATATTTACCTGTACAGGAGCAATACGAGGAGGAAGAACCAATCCGGAATCATCCCCGTGAACCATGATTAAGGCACCGATGGTTCTTGTGGTAATTCCCCAAGAGGTCTGGTGTACCGGCTCAACGGTATTGTTCTTGCTTAAATACTGCACCTGGAATGCCTTGGCAAAGCCGTCTCCAAAGTTGTGGGAGGTAGCACACTGTAAGGCCTGTCCGTCATGCATCAAAGCCTCTACCGTATAGGTGGCAATCGCACCGGCAAACTTCTCCTTATCGGTCTTACGACCCTTCACTACAGGAATCGCCAATTCATTTTCCAAAACATCCGCATAGATGTCCAGCATTAAAAGGGTTCTCTCTTCCGCTTCCTCTGCCGTAGCATGAACGGTATGTCCCTCCTGCCATAAGAACTCTCTGGTTCTTAAGAAAGGTCTGGTGGTCTTCTCCCAACGTACTACGGAACACCACTGGTTCAGAAGCTGAGGAAGGTCACGATAGGACTTTACCACCTTGGAATAATAGTCACAGAAAAGTACCTCGGAGGTAGGACGAACACAAAGTCTTTCCTCCAGTCTCTTGGAACCGCCGGAGGTAACCCATGCTACTTCAGGGGCAAAACCTTCCACATGCTCACTCTCTTTTTCTAATAAAGACTGGGGGATTAAAAGCGGCATAGAACAGTTTTGTACACCTGTAGCTTTAAAACGGGAATCCAGAGCCGCCATGATATTCTCCCAGATAGCATAGCCTGCGGGTCGAATAACCATGAAGCCCTTTACAGAAGAATAATCTGTAAGCTCCGCTTTTTTTACTACGTCCGTATACCACTGCGCAAAGTCTTCCTCACGGGAAGTAATTTGCTCTACTAATTTCTTGTCTGCCATAACTGTTTCCCCCTTTTTGGATATTGTTAAAAAACTATCCTTTGATTTTACATGATGAATTTTGGATTTGCAATCTTTATTCCCTATAAAATATTTTATCTATAGAAGAAAACAATAGTGATACATTCTCACTAACCTCGCCTTCGTAGTGAAGGACTGTATTCTTTGTAACGATGCGCTCTGATGCAGTATGGGTCTTGTAATTGGGGCACGCTCTCGCTAACTTCGCC
>CALHIC010000410.1 GCA_938030845.1 uncultured Oribacterium sp.
TTCTCAAGATAACCTCTGGAGCTTTGATTTCCATCAATCTCTTCAGACGGTTATTTCTGATGATTACTCTTCGGTAAAGGTCGTTCAGATCCGAAGTAGCGAAACGACCACCATCAAGTGGAACTAGAGGTCTAAGCTCTGGCGGCGTAACAGGCAGCACACGCATCACCATCCACTCTGGGCGGTTAATCATTCTCGTGTTTGCTCCTCTCAATGCTTCCACCACAGAAAGTCTTTTCAGCGCCTCTGTTCTTCTTTGTTTAGAAGTTTCGTTATGAGCCTTGTGTCTCAAATCATAAGAAAGCTCATCAAGGTCTATTCTCTTCAATAAATCTTCGATAGCCTCAGCCCCCATTTTTGCGATGAATTTATTTGGGTCTGAATCATCAAGATACTGGTTTTCAGCAGGAATAGAATCTAATACATCTAGATATTCTTCCTCTGTAAGGAATTCCATTTCATCAAAATCAGAACCATCTGCTTTTCTTGCAATCCCCTGCTGGATAACTACATATCTTTCGTAGTAAATAATCATATCCAGCTTCTTAGAAGGCAATCCAAGAAGATATCCTATTTTGTTCGGAAGGGAACGGAAATACCAGATGTGCGCGATAGGAACTACCAAGTTGATATGTCCTATACGCTCTCTTCGTACTTTTTTCTCAGTAACCTCTACCCCGCATCGGTCGCAGACGATACCTTTATATCTTATTCTTTTATACTTACCACAATTACATTCCCAGTCCTTTACCGGTCCGAAAATTCTTTCGCAGAATAATCCGTCCTTCTCCGGCTTCAGGGTTCTATAGTTAATGGTTTCCGGCTTCTTTACTTCTCCATAGGACCAGTCCAGAATTTTTTCCGGGGAAGCCAAACCAATTTTTATGGAATCAAATTGTACCGGCTCATTTCCATTTTGAAAGTTTGCCATTTTTCCTCCTCTACTCGTTATCACCATCATCACCGAAGTCGGAAGCTAAGGAATAAAAATCATCCTGATCCAGCTCTTCTATAGAGTCATCCTCTTCTGCGCTCTCTTCATTTTCCTCGGCATCCACCAGCTCTCCATCCTGGAATTCCTGCTTGGTATAGCCGTAGGCACCGAAGTTTTCCTGCTTATCCTGGCGATAATCTCCGCCGGACAAGAGTCTGTGCATGTCTTGATTTGCATCGTAAAGATCTTCCGTAATCTCTACTACCTGCTGATTCTCATCCAGCACTCTCATATCCAGACACAGAGCCTGCATTTCCTTTAAAAGTACCTTAAAGGACTCGGGCACTCCCGGCGCCGGAATATTTTGTCCCTTGATGATGGCTTCGTAGGTCTTTACACGACCTGCCACATCGTCGGACTTCATGGTCAGAATCTCCTGCAAGGTATACGCTGCACCGTAGGCCTCCAGAGCCCAAACCTCCATCTCTCCGAAACGCTGTCCACCGAACTGGGCTTTACCTCCCAG
>CALHIC010000411.1 GCA_938030845.1 uncultured Oribacterium sp.
TTTTCCCCTCCGAAAGAAGCTTTAAAAACTCCTCTTCCGAAAGAAAATGATATTCCTCCCCCTCCTTCTCCATGGGGCGCATAGGCCGGGTGGTATAGGGGATAATCCTTTTTAAGTCGCTTCTTTTCACCAGCTCTCGGAAAATGCTATCCTTTCCCACAGCGGATTTTCCGCAGATATAATAGATCATTCTTCCTCATTCTCCTAAGGCTGGCCCGGGCCCTGATTCTCTCCGCCCTCATCCGCAGACTTGGGGCCTTCCCCTACTACCGCATCATCGGAGCTATGACTCTTGCTGCTTTTTTGGCCGGCTGTAGATTCCTTCGTTGCCGCTGTACTGCTCTTTTTACCGCTCTGACTCTCCAAGGTGGGGGATTCGCCGATGCTTTCCTTGCTGCCCTTGCCGGAGGAACTGCTTTCCTCTTTGGAGGCGGAATCTTTTCCGGATTCCTTCGTAGATTCCTTGCTACTCTCCTTATTGCTTTCCTCGGATTTTGTCGTTGTTTCTTCCTCCGAACTTTCCTCCGTAGTCTTTTCCGTCTTGGCTTCCGTTTCCTTCTTTTTGCTCTCTTTGGTGGCTTCCGTAATCACTACAGCCTCCTTACTGCTCTCCGAGGCAGCCTCTGTCGCCTTTAAATTCGGTAAAGAGAAGCCTGCAATATTCTTGAAAAACAAAAAGCAAACCACGATAGCCACAATAGCAAGTGATAAGGCAAAGAGCAGCTTCAGAATATCCCCAATAAAATTGGCTTCCTCATCCACATGCTGCTCACTTCTTCTTTTCCTTCTATGATCCTTCATACCCAATCTATAACCCCTTTGCAATAAACATTTTTCCTTAGAATCTTGCATATTTTAACATGAAAATGCAGAACAATCCATGAGGAACTAAGCTCAAGCTTAAACTTATTAAGCTATAGGAATTTCTCCTTAACTTCTCCGGAGGAAACAATCTTAGTACTGCCGTCCCGGCAACGCACGGAAAGAGATCCGTCCTCTAAAATCCCTTCAACTCTTCCTCGATAATCCTGATGATTCTCCGTAAAGAGAATATCCTTTGTTAATAAGATGTTTTCCCTCCTGTACTCTTCTTCCACCTTATCCCGATCTAACAAAGAAAAATAGTGAAACAGGATAGAAGCAAGAAACTGATTGCGGTTTAGATTTTCCTTCTTTTCTTCATCGTAATCAAATAGTGCTCCGGCGATACCGGAAAGCTCCTCGGGAAATCCGCTTTCCGGAAGAAAAAGATTAATCCCGATACCCATAATACAATAGGCTAAAGAAGAAGAATCGCTAAGCTGTCCTTCAGCCAATATTCCCACAAGTTTTTTTCCCTTGTAAAAAAGGTCATTCACCCACTTAATAGAAAGCTCCATGCCAAAAACTTCTTTCACCGCACGTTTTACTGCTACCGCCGCATGGCAGGTCAAAACCAGAGGATTCTTATTCTGTCCCTTGGGCTTGGTCAAGATGCTAAAGTACAGGCCTGAGCCCTTGGGAGAAAGAAAGGATTTACCCATCCTACCCCTTCCGGCTGTTTGATAGTCGCTAAGAAAGACTGTACCCTCCGGAATATGGGAGAAAATATCTTCCCCGTAAGGAAGCTCTTGAATTCTTCTTTTACATTCCGTATTGGTGGAGTCAATTTCATCAAAGAGCTGTACAAGGGGTTCCAAGGCTAAAATCCCCTGATTTCTAAGGCGATAATAGCGCAATATTTCTGTAGAAGATAAGGGATCCATACTTCCTCCGAATTTCACATACAAAAAAATCCCAAGATATTCTTGGGATACCGTGACGCCAACGAGAATCGAACTCGTGATACCACCGTGAAAGGGTGGTGTCTTAACCGCTTGACCATGGCGCCATAACTCTATAGTAGAGCGAAAGGCGAAGACCGGATTTGAACCGGTGATCAGGGTGTTGCAGACCCACGCCTTACCACTTGGCTACTTCGCCACACATTCTCTTGTCTTAGCGAAGAGAAATGGGAAACGCCTCCAGATGGACTCGAACCAACGACACCGCGGTTAACAGCCGCGTGCTCTACCGACTGAGCTATAGAGGCATAAATAAATATCCGATTGAAAGAGTTTATCATAGTGAAATAAAGATGTCAAGACAAAAACCAGACGCATTGGATAAGCCCTCGACCTATTAGTAACTGTCAGCTGAATGTATTACTACACTTACACCTCAGTCCTATCTACCTCGTTCTCTTCAAGGGGTCTTACTCTTGCGATGGGATATCTCATCTTGAGGTTGGCTTCACGCTTAGATGCCTTCAGCGTTTATCCATTCCCAACTTGCCTACCCTGCTATGGGATTGATTCCCAACAGGTACAGCAGAGGTCAGTCCATCCCGGTCCTCTCGTACTAAGGACAGATCCTCTCAAATATCCTACGCCCGCGCCGGATAGGGACCGAACTGTCTCACGACGTTCTGAACCCAGCTCGCGTACCGC
>CALHIC010000412.1 GCA_938030845.1 uncultured Oribacterium sp.
GAATATTCTTGCAAAAAGCTTTTCAGCTCTTCCTTTAAATTTTTCTTTCCCAGTACAATTTGATTCTCTATTTCCGCTTTGGTCATTGCTCATTAATCCCTTTCTCATTCACGCTGTTACATACTACATCGATATAAAATATCACAAGCCACCTACAGAGGCTCATAAAAACGAGATTTCCCAAGGAAACGCCTATGATACGCATTAAGACTTATAAAAAGAGATGCCAAAGTTTTCTCTGTGGCATCTCTTTCGGAATCCTTCTAGTCTTCTTCCGGAATTAAACGGATAATGTCCTGGAAGGGCATCAGCATGCTGTCGCATTCCTCTGCTCTTTCCTTTTCCAAAATCAAGGTGGCCGCCTTCTGAATCGCCGGCACGGTAGCCCGCATCAGTTGGTTGGCATAAATCACCACATTGACTCCTCTACGCTTAAATTCCTCTTCCTTTACGCTGTTAAAGCTGGTGGGCACCACAACAATATAGCAGTCCTTCTCTTTTTCCCGGAAACGCTCCACAAAGGTAAAAATCTCAGTGGGATCCTTCTTTCTGCTATGAATCATTATAGCATCCGCCCCTGCCTTTCGGAAAGCAAAAGCTCTCTCTAAAGCATCTTCCATACCCTTTTCCAAAATCAAACTTTCGATTCTGGCACAAATCATAAAGTCCTTGGTTCTTTGGGCATGCTTACCTGCCCGAATCTTCTCGGAAAAAGCCTCAATACTGTCCTGTGTCTGCTCCACCTCTGTCCCGAAGAGAGAATTTTTCTTCAGTCCCGTCTTATCCTCTATAATCACCATAGATACCCCAAGACGTTCCAGGCTTCGCACAGTATACACAAAGTGCTCCTTGATTCCGCCGGTGTCTCCATCAAAAATAATGGGTTTCGTAGTAACCTCGGTAATATCCTCAATGGTTCTGAAACGGGAACTCATATCCACCAATTCGATATCCGGCTTTCCCTTAGCAGTGGAATCGCAGAGAGAGCTTACCCACATGGCGTCAAACTGGTGAGCTCCTCCCTCCTTATAGACCTTGGTCTGCTCTACAATCAAACCGGTAAGACCGTCATGAGCCTCCATGGCGGTAACCAGACCCTTTAATTCCAGCTCCTTTTTCAGTCTGCCTCTTCTTACGTCCGGCATGGAAAGCTCCGCCTTGGTTCTTTTTTCCAGCTCCGCATACTTTTCTTCTCTATGGTAGGGAAGTTCAATCAGCTTTCCGCCATAGCTTGCCAAAACACTGCAAACCTCTTCCCGAATGGGCTTTTGGAAGCCTGTTTTCCAGTTATCTCCATGAAGCACATAATCCGGCTTATATTTTTCCAGATTCTCCTTATAGGAAAGACTACTCTGTTCCACCACCTGATAGACTCCGGAAATATTTTCGAACATGGCCTTTCGCTCGGAAAAAGGCACCAATGGATAACGCTTATAAGAAGCAATCACTTCGTCCTTCAATACGCCTACAATTACTCTTCCCAGGCGCTTTGCCTTTTTGATGAGGGATAAATGTCCATTATGCAAAATATCCGTGGAAAAGCAAATATATACGCTACGCTTTTTGATTTCCGATAAAATATTAGAAACCACCGCCAGGTCATCCGGATTATCCACCTCCTGACAGAGCTTATTCCCCACATCATAGAAATTGAGGGGAATGTTCTCTAAGACAGTATTTAAAGCTTCCTCCGCATATAGTCTTGTCTTCTCCTCATCACCGGATTCACAAAACGCCACAATAGCGGAAAGCCATTTTTCAAAATCCTCTTTTTCAAATTTATATAAGGGCTGAGCAGCAAAGGCCTGTTCAAAGTAGGAAATTCCTATCTTTTGGATTCGGTCATTCTCCACCACCGCCTTAAAGTCCTTTTCCGGAAGCTCCTTGCTTTTACTTCCCGCCATCAAAGATCCTTCTGTTTCACAAAAGGAGAAAAACACATCGTTTTCCACCACCAAATCTCCGTGCATAAGCAAAATATCCGTATTTTCCAGATATTTTTTCGCTAAATACATGGAATAAATGTAATTGGTGTTCTCGTAATTAGGGTTCCGCACAAAGGTATAGCTTAGGGGCAGTCCAAGACTTTCCACATAGTGAATCAGCTTCTCCTCAAAGGGGCCTGTGGTAATGATTACCTCGGAAATCCCCTGCTCCGCTACCTGCCGCAGTTGTCTGCTGATAATGGTTTCCATACTGGCAATTTCCGTCATGCATTTCGGGTGAGTCTTGGTCAGATCTCCCATACGGCTGCCCTTGCCGGAATTTAATATTAAGGCCTTCATCCTTATCTCCTTTTTCTTTTCCTTTTCCAATCTATATTAAAAAAATCTCTTTGGATTTTCTCTTTTATATTTATAATTAAGCTTTTTCTTGATTTCTTAGAATCAAGCCTATTTATCTTCCTTCTTCATTAAAAATCTTCGAAACGCGGAAATCACAGACTTGCTTCCCTTTTCCTCATCGTCTCCGTAAAGACAAGAACCTGCACCGGAAATTTTCTTGGACATTTGCTTCCGCACCTCGGAATTCGTGAACTGTGCAATCTTAGCCAAATAAGCTTTTTTCATATTTTCTGACTGTACAATAGTAAAATCAGCGTGGAAGAGTCCGGGAACCGTCACATAGAAATCCATATTTCCAAACGCTTTTCCGTCTTCCTCATTCTTGGGATCAATCTCATCAGTCACGAAAGCCGGTATATAGACCAATTTATTAGTATACTTTTTTAGATTTTTACTAAAGAAAAACGGATCCACGGAAAGAACCTGGTTGAACTCATCATAAGGAGAATGCATCACGACACAATCCGGACGCTCTGAAGCAAAATCATAGTCTTTATAATCTGTAACGGAGCATTGCTTTCGAAATTCTTCTCCCTCATAATGCATATCCGAAAGCTCACCGGTGCCCAGGCGGTCGAAATAAGGAATCGGCATGATTTTACAGTCCACATCCTCCATTTGAGAAAGCGCCTCATACAGAGGCAAAAAGCTCTTAAGTTGTTCCACTCGAGTAGGTAAAAACAGAACCACTCTTTTCAATTCTTTTTCTATCGCTAATTTAACTTTCTTTAGGTAGGAACTTGGCTTTTGTACAATATTCTGTAAATCCTTCCATAATGCAGCCGGAAAATCTCCCGCGGGTCCCTTTTTCTCCTTAGCTTTTTCCTGCAAAGGCAGAGCCTTTTCTAAAGCCTGGTAGGAATGATATAGAGCTTCACAGTATTTTTCCAAATAAGATACCGTCTCACTTCCTTCACCGCATTTGACCTCTATAGCATTGCCGAATGCAATAGCCTCCTCCTGCATCTGTCCCATAAGTTGCAAACATGTTGCAAACTCACCTGCCATGAAATTTTCAAAAATCTTTTTATTTTTTTGCTCCAGATAAGCCCAAGTTTCCAGTGTCATATCTCGGAAATTAGGTTCTTTCTTATGCTGTAAGTCTTCCTCTGAAAAATGATAATCGAAATTCCATTTATCCTTTAATGCATTCCTTAAGAGATCCTCATACTCTCTATAACAAGGATAATCATGGCCGCCTCCGGCTTTTACTGTCTTATGGTAATCCCCGTATTTAGCTTTCAAAACACTGTCATAATCTTTCGGTATGGGAAGCTCTGTGTTACAAAATGGAACCCAAGTAGTCTCTGTAAAGGCGGACTTGGGGAAACAAGCATCCTTATGAATCATTCTAAAAGGCATACAAGCCAGCATTTCTCCGCCTTCCCCGTTAAACTCCTGGAAAACTTTGTCCATAATGGCATAGAACTGTCCTTCCAAGGGCTTTTTGGGGTCAAATTTTATCTGTAATAAGTCCTCAATTGCTTTTAGTTCCTTCTGAAAAATTTTTGTATTTTCCTTTTTATTAACAATACCATTCAGCATAGTCCCCAACATGGATAAGACTTCCATTCTGTAGGCTTCATCTTCAGGATCCTTTGCTAACTCATCTACCACAAAGATATCCACTGCTGTGGGATATGGGAATTCATGATATTTTCGTAAAACCTTATCTCTATATTTCATTTCCGTAAGTCCGACAGCAGAAATAAAACTGCAAGAATCCTTATTTATTTCCACTGCCGTAAACTTCAGCTCCTTAGGAAGGGACTTTTCTACAACCTTTACAAAGCGTTCAAAATCATCCCGCAGCATCATAATATCCAAATCATCATCCCAGGCAATGAAATTATTTTCTCTTACTGCCCCAAGAAGAGTTCCAAAATCCGCATAATAACGAATTTTATGCTTTTTGCATATTTTTTGTATCACTGCTAAGATTTCCAGCTGTGCCGCCCAAATCCTTTTAATAATTCCGGGGATATAAAATCCGTTCCTTACCTCATCATAAAAAAATTCTCTTGGAAACTCCATTTTCCACTCCTTTATCTATTCCTTTAGACATCAGATTTTTTTACTCTCTATGTCTTACTCTTCGGCGATTTTTCCTTCTTTCATAAGTTTGTTAAAGACGAGAAAAGAAATATTGACTTTTTATAATGGGTACGGTTCAGAGTGTAAAACTTGGCTTCCGGCTATCTTATCCTTCTATACACGACAATATATGCCTTGTTAATTCCT
>CALHIC010000413.1 GCA_938030845.1 uncultured Oribacterium sp.
GAAGAAAATCGTTTGAAAGAAAATCTGGAAAAAATCTCCTTTTACTCCTGTTCCGTGCCGGTGTTGGAGCAGTGCATCCTTACGGAGCTTTTGGAAAGCGGAGAGTTTGAACGGCATATCAATAGGGTAAGAAGAAGCAGAAGGATAAGAAAAAAGAGTAGGGAAGAAGAATAAAGAAGCAATCAAAATTATTGCAAAATAAAAATGACGAAGGTATCAAGAATACTGCAAAGTCAGAACGACGAAGGTATAGAGAGTAAGAAGGTAAATATTATAAAAAGGATTTAGGGTGAAAAAATGGGAAAGCATGGACTTTTGTTACGGATATTGAAACAGTATCATATCGAATGGATATGGTATCTCAGTAAGGAAATGCGTTATTTAATCTTTTTTGCGGCAGGCATTTTTGCCATAGACCAGCTTTTTAAACATGCCATAGACGAAGAGCCGAAGGAAAATTTCCCCAGAGATTTACCGGGCTCAAAAGGTCTTGTGCAGATACGAAGAGCCCATAATCCGGGATTTTCCATGGGAAGACTGGAGAAGTATCCGAAGCTGGTAAAGACCTTATCCTTGCTGGCTACCCTTTTCCTGATTTTTGCTCTGCCCTATATGAGTATTCTTCTGGGGGACGGTTTCTTTTTGCAAAAATGGGGTACCGCCATGGTCATCGGCGGAGCTTCCTCCAATACCTATGATCGCCTGATTAAGGGAAAGGTAACGGATTATATCAATGTTCGCGTTTCCTTTTTGAAAAATGCCATTATTAACATAGGAGATATTGCCATTTATTTGGGAGGAATGCTCTACGGGATAGGTGTGATTGTTGATTTACTGAAGAATAAGTAAGGAGAGATTTTTAGCGAAGCTTATTTATTTAAAAATATGAAATCAAATTGTACGAAAAGAAAAGCATAAATAATAGTGGAATAAATTTCTTTTTTAAAAATAATAGTAGAAAAAACCTAATCATTTTGTTAAAATGGGGAAACAGCAGGAGAAAATCCATGAGTTTTTGACAAAATTTATGGTTTCACGAGGGAGGAAGATATGAATACTATGTTTATGCTGGTGCCCGTATTGGGCGTATTGGGTCTTTTGTTCGCTTTTTTTCAGGCACAGAAGATTCAGAAGGAAGATTCCGGTAACGAGAGGATGAAGGAAATTGCCCATGCGATTGCTGAGGGTGCGCAGGCCTTTCTCTTCGCGGAATACAAGATTCTTCTTTTTTTTGTTTGCAGCCTTTTCCTTTGCATCGGTTTAGGAACAAGAAGCTGGCTTAGCGGAGCGGCTTTTGTCTTCGGTGCTTTGCTTTCCACATTGGCAGGATATTTCGGAATGCGTTCCGCAACCGCAGCCAATGTTCGTACTGCAGAGGCGGCAAGACAGTCCGGAATGAAGAAGGCTTTATCCATTGCCTTTTCCGGCGGTTCCGTAATGGGAATGTCCGTGGCAGGCTTCGGTATTTTCGGTTTGGGACTTTTCTACTACTTCACTAAGGACGTAGGTGTGCTTTCCGGATTCTCCCTGGGAGCTTCCAGCATTGCCCTTTTCGCCCGTGTAGGTGGAGGAATCTATACCAAGGCAGCCGACGTTGGAGCAGACCTTGTAGGTAAGGTTGAGGCGGGAATCCCTGAGGATGACCCTAGAAACCCTGCGGTTATTGCGGACAATGTAGGAGATAACGTAGGCGATGTTGCCGGAATGGGCGCTGACCTTTTCGAGTCCTATGTAGGTGCTTTGGTTTCTGCTATGACTTTAGGTGCACTGGCTTTTCAGGATAAGGGAATTGCCTTTCCTCTGCTTCTTGCAGGATTATCCTTACTGGCTTGTATCTTAGGAAGCTTTTCCGTAGTTATGATTGGTGGAGAGGATCCCAGTAAGGTATTAAAGACTGCCAGCTACTCTGCTGCAGTGGCAGTTATTGTTTTTGCTTTTGGACTTTCTAACTATTTCTTCGGAGATTTCCATGCGGCTTTGGCCGTTACGGCAGGGTTGATTGCAGGGTTATGTATTGGTGCCATTACCGAGTATTACACATCCTCCAGCTATGCTCCTGTAAAAGAAATTGCGAAGCAGTCTGAAACCGGATCGGCTACCAATATCATTTCCGGTATGGCTATCGGAATGCGCTCTACAGCTATTCCTATTTTATTGATTTCCGTAGCAATTTTTGTATCCTTTAGTCTTTTGGGACTTTACGGTATTGCTTTATCCGCTGTAGGTATGCTTTCCACAACGGCAATCACCGTAGCGGTAGATGCTTACGGACCTATCGCCGATAATGCGGGCGGTATTGCGGAAATGGCAGGTCTGGAAGAGGGTGTTCGTAAGATTACCGACCAGTTGGATGCTGTAGGAAATACAACTGCAGCTATGGGTAAGGGATTTGCTATCGGTTCTGCAGCATTAACAGCTCTTGCATTATTTGCATCCTATGCGGAGGCTGTACAGTTAAAGAGCATCAATGTTTTGGACAGTAGGGTATGTATCGGACTCTTTATCGGCGCTATGCTTCCCTTCCTTTTCTCCGCATTTACTATGAGCTCTGTAAGTAAGGCAGCCTTTGCCATGATTTCAGAGGTTAGAAGACAGTTTAAAGAGAAGCCGGGCATTATGGCGGGAACAGATAAGCCTGACTATAAGACCTGCGTAAGTATTTCTACCCGTGCGGCTTTAAGGGAAATGATTGTTCCCGGTGTGCTGGCAGTTATTGCACCGTTAGCTATCGGCTTACTCCTTGGTGCTGAGGCTCTTGGCGGACTTCTGGCAGGATCTTTGGTTTCCGGTGTTATGATGGCAATCTTTATGTCCAACTCCGGTGGAGCATGGGACAATGCTAAAAAGTACATTGAGGAAGGAAACAACGGCGGAAAGGGTTCTGAGACCCATAAGGCAGCTGTTGTAGGAGATACAGTAGGAG
>CALHIC010000414.1 GCA_938030845.1 uncultured Oribacterium sp.
CTCTTTAAGGCTGAGTGCTGCTGTTTCTACTGACCATGCATCCAGCATTTCCTGTGTATATGGTACTTGAAACAGATAGTGATCCTGATATACTGAAATAAACAGCTTATTTTCTTTCTTTAAGTCCGATTTCCTCTTTAATTAGTTTATAAGCTTTTAAAAAATTATCTGACTTCTTAAATTCTATTAATCTTTCTTTTTCTTCACTTGTTAAGCGAATACAATCTTTTTCCATCAACTTTCTCCGACTTTCCGATATATACTTTAAATTTTTTAATAATACTATTCTCTAATACCCAAGCGTTTTCGTACAATCAAGTTTAAACCCGCCAGTACTTTTTGTAATGGGCACAAATTCATTTAATTGATACTCTGTGGTAGCGGTAATCCCGGTATAAGCTTTGCTCAAATGATAATCCGTTTTTTCCTTGTACTTTTCCTTTGCCTCCAATTGCACAAGGTTCTGTAAGCGCATAAGATACTGATCTTGATTTGTTCCAAGAAGCATCAAATACAAACAATGCTCCCCGTAGTCCGCCTTCAGAAAGCCTTGCTCATCTTTTAAGCCCATGGCCTCTGTGGGTTTTTTGAAATCTTTATTTTTTTCTTTCTTACCCCCACCATCCTTTCCGCCGGAGGAATCATTCCCTCCGGTCTTTCCGGAACTGTCACCGCTTGAGTCTTTGGTACTTGATGAGCCACCGGCACCGGAGGAGTTACCGGCATTACCCGAGGAGCCCTGCGTTTCTTCACTGTTATTTTTGGATTTTTTCGCCAAGCCCTCTGTCTTTTCTTTAATCTTACCCTGTAAAGCATCACTTATGCCGGTGCATTGTAACAGGTCATTGAGTAAATCCGGAAGTCCGGCGGTAGACATATAGGCTTTTAGCTTAATAAAACTAACGGATTGTTTGTTAACCAAAAGAATCATATCAATAAAGGCCTCCACTATAAGAAGAATCACAAAAAATAGTGCTATAAAGGGACCTGTAACGCTTGTTGCCTGAAGCCAATCTGATTCTGCAATAGCAGGAAGATTCGTGAGTAATCTTAATAAAAAGATATTAAAGAAGGTACCTACCTGTGCTCCTTTTTCCGAGTTGGAACCGGTAAATAGATACTCTAATTCTGCTCCCTTGTATAATTTGTCGCTTCCGCCTGCATTGTCCATCTTGGGATAATTCCAAAAATCTCCGTCTAAGAAGCCTATGTTATAGGTGCCGCCGGCCATTTCAAAAATATTGCTATAATCATATCCCGTTAAAGTGGAGCCATCACTGTAATTGGTTCTGTTAGGCATGTTGTAGACACCGTAACCATAGAGAAGATAGTTCTTCCCCAGGTTTTCTTTGAACATAAGAAGTCGACCAAGATTTTGGAGTCTGCTACTTGCCCAATCATATATGCCCTTGAAAAAAGTAACCATGCTGGTCAAATAAGACCCAAGGGCTTTCAAAATTCCCAAAAAATCCGCTCCGCTTACCGCTGTAATGAAGTCGGTGATAGAAGAGAGCAAATCCACAATACTGTCCGTCATTTCTGCTGATCCCAGATCCAGTACACCACTTTGATTAATCAGTTCATTGGGATCCAAATTCGAATCTAAGGAACCGTCATACAAAATTTTTACACCCAAAATCTCATACAACAAATCCTTAAGCTGTGTTGCAATATCAACGCTGTCATCAGAGCCCTTAATGATGTTTTGTAAATCTCCATATAAAGCAGCTGTTCTTTGGTCCACATCCTCTATTTCCGACAGAACGACATAGCCCTCGATTTTTTCGTCTTTTTCAGCAGAATAAGACTCCAGTTTTTTCGCCTGTTCTTCTAATTTTCCATCATCTTCTTTTCCGTCATTGTATAATTCCTTTTGATAGGAATCTAAACTGTTTTGCACCTGATTATTGATTTCATGATAGGTCACAAATAAAGGATCCTGTAATGTATCCACACCATGTTTATTCTTATCATATTCTTGGGCATTACTAAGCAGTTCATCCGCTGCTTTTCTAAACGATTCCTGGTTCTTTACAAAATCTCTCTCCTTCTCTTTTAAAGAAGAAAGCTTCTCTTTTAGATCTCTGGTAGCTGTACCAAAGGCTCCGGCTTTACTGTTTACATCACTAATGTAGGAATCTAAAGAAATATCCTCACCATTATCCTTCTTGCTTCTTGCCTCTTCTAGCGCTTGATAAGCATCATCATAGGCCTTTCTTGCTTCTTTATACTTTGTTAAAGACTCTCCGTATTTCTTTGCTTCATCGGAGTATTCTTTTAAAGATTTTGCCATATTAATGGCGGAATCGGTAATATCAATGGCGTTCTTTCCGCCATCCATCACATTTTTACATACCTTCAAGAATCTAAATTATAGAAGTTTGATAATAAATCTTCTATGTTTAAACCTTCCACCAAAGTGTTGATAGGTACGGAAAGCTCACTGTATTCATACACTTCCTGTCTTAACGCCATGGGTTCAATAAGCGAATTTTTTCCTTCTGCCGATCCTCCCGCTAAGCTAATAGCCTTTCCGAAGCCTTGGACGTTCGCTTCCAGATAGCTTTGATAACGAGAATCCAAAGACTCTTTCTGATCCTGTCTTACCGCCATAAAGCCGAAACGTTCATCCAAGTAGGGGTCATAATGGGCAAGGGCAGAAAAAATAGAGCTTCCCATCAGCTCTTCAATAATGGCTTGTGCGCTTTGTATTCTAGCATATTCTACAAAAATCAAAGTACACATCAACAAAGGAGAAACGGTCAATGCCAAAAAAATGGAAATCATTCCCTTTCCGCCATTTATATGAGAATACAAAAACCGCTTCAGTTTTTTATGAATTCCTAAAAATAACTTTTTCATCTGCCCTCCCTTGCAAAACCGAATCTATAACGACAGTAAAATTACTCTATACCTTTATCCTTTTGTTTTTCTCGTTTTTCTCTCATTTGCAAAAGAAGGAATCGTACTTTTCTCGCTGAGCAGAGAATCCCCGAATAAACTGCCGGTCTTTTTGCATATTGTCTCGTCTTTACGCCCTTAAGATAAAACTGTTACTCTTCTGTGCCTGTACAACTGCATAAGTTTAAACAATTTCTTATCGCTCTTTATTCTATCCGAAAGGCTCTTTTT
>CALHIC010000415.1 GCA_938030845.1 uncultured Oribacterium sp.
ACCGGGAAGGTCGCCCCCTTTCCCACGAAATCACCCCTTCCGTCATTTGCTCCGATAAAAGGATGTCCTACCACAAGGTTACGGCGCTTTTAGAGGATAAGGAATGGGAGTATCCGGAGGAAAAGCTTTCTTATCAGCCCTTCCGGGAGCTTCTTACGAAAATGCGGGAACTGGCAAGGCTTCTTCGAAAATCCAGAATGGCCAGAGGAGCTTTGGACTTTGATTTTCCCGAATCCAAGGTATACTTTGATGAAAATGGAAATATTTCCAAAATCTGTGCAGAGGAAAGAGAAGAATCCCATAAGATTATTGAGGAATTCATGCTCATTGCCAATGAAACCGTGGCAGAGGAATATTACTGGCGGGATATCCCCTTTTTATATCGTATTCACGAAAAGCCGGATTGGGAAAAATGGCAGAATCTCTCCCACGTTCTCTCCTCCTTTTCCTACATTTTAAAGACAAAGGATCCGGACAGCCTTAGACCAAAGGCCTTGCAGGAGGTGCTTTCCAAATTGAAGGGAAAACCGGAGGAAGCCATGCTCAGCAGCATGATTCTTCGTTCCCTAAAGCAAGCCAAGTACAGCACGGAGCCGGAGGGACATTTTGGACTGGCCAGTAAGTATTACAGCCATTTTACCTCTCCCATCCGCCGTTATCCGGACCTGCAGATTCATCGTATTATTAAGGAAAATATCGCCTATCAGGAAAATGAGAAACGGAGAAAGCATTATGAGCGGATTCTGCCGGAGGTGGCTCTCCAAAGCTCCCTTCGAGAAAGACGAGCAGAGGAAGCGGAACGGGATTGCATGAAGCTGAAAAAATGTCAGTACATGAAGAACTTCTTGGGAGAAGTCTTCCCGGGAAGAATTTCCGGTTTAACCCAGTACGGTATTTATGTTACACTGGAGAACAGCATTGAGGGCATGATTCCTCTTCGCTTTATGACAGAGGACTACTACATTTTCAATGAGGAGGAAATCAGTCTTAGAGGCGAGGCAAGCGGAAAGACCTTCCATATGGGAGACCCCATGTGGATTTCCGTTTATGCGGTGGACACCCTCAGCAGAAGTATTGATTTTCTTCCTTACTATCCGGAAGATGCAGAAGGAGGCAATAGTCTTGACTAAGGAAAGCATTAAGCAAATCGCCAACAATAAAAAAGCCTTTCACGACTACTTTGTGGAGGAAAGCTTTGAATGTGGTATTCAGCTCTTCGGAACAGAGGTAAAGTCTCTTCGCTTGGGGCAGGCTTCCATTAAAGAGGCCTTTTGTCAGATTCGAAACGGGGAATGCTTTGTGGTAGGCATGCATATCAACCCCTACGAGCGGGGCAATATCTTCAATAAGGATGCCCTAAGAGACAGAAAGCTTCTGCTGCACAAGCAGGAAATCCATAGACTTCTGGGGAAAATCAAGGAACAGGGCTACACCCTTATGCCCCTTTCCCTTTATTTTAAAGGAAGTCTTGTAAAGCTGAACATGGGACTCTGCCGTGGTAAAAAGCTTTATGATAAGCGGGAAGATATGAAGAAAAAGGCCCAGAGAAGGGAATTGGAAAAGGAATTCAAAAAGGCGAATATCAGAGTATAGAGAACAGATAGGGAATCTACAAATCTCCTCTATCATCTCTTAAGTAACAGTTCTTTAAACGCCTAATGATTTCTTCTTTACTCTGTCGCAGACCTAACTGTTTTGTATCCAGTTCTTCAGTTTCCATCTTTAATAGAAATTCAGAGATATCTTTTTTAATGATTCCCTTCGTGGGAATCATTATTTTTTCTCCTAAAAGTTCAGACATGCGATATACATCATTTCTGTGTTTACGGATATCTCTACTATCAATTTTTTCGC
>CALHIC010000416.1 GCA_938030845.1 uncultured Oribacterium sp.
GGATGGAATTGGTGACCTCAAGGGGATCATCAGTAAGCTGGATTATTTGGAGAAACTAGGCATTACAGCCATTTGGCTGTCTCCTGTTTACCAAAGTCCTATGGATGATAATGGCTATGACATATCTGATTATGAGGATATTGCTGCTATCTTTGGGACCATGGAGGATATGGAGGAGCTGATTGCAGAAGGGCAAAAGCGAGGTATTAAGATCATTATGGATTTGGTGGTCAACCATACATCCGATGAGCATGCCTGGTTTATGGAGAGCCGTAAGGACAAGGAAAATGCCAAGAGAGATTACTACATTTGGCGTAAGGGAAGACCGCTTTCTACCGTGTCCAAGGAAGAGCAGGAGCGCTTTGCCGGGGATATTGTGGAGTATCAGGGAGAAAAGCTTCTTCCTCCCAACAACTGGGGCTCCTTCTTCTCCGGACCGGCCTGGGTATTTGATGAGAAGACCGGGGAGTTCTATCTCCACCTCTTCTCCAAGAAGCAGCCGGATCTGAACTGGGAAAATGAAATTGTCAGAAAAGAAGTTTTCGATATGATGACTCGTTGGTGTGAAAAGGGAATTGACGGCTTCCGTATGGATGTTATTTCCTTAATTTCCAAGCCTAAGGGACTTCCCAGTACGGAGATTCCCAAAGGGGCTGTTTATGGGGACGGAGCAGTTTGTGCCAATGGTCCCAGAGTACATGAATTCTTGCAGGAAATGAATCAGAAGGTGCTCTCCAAGTTTGATTTAATGACTGTAGGAGAAACTGCGGGAGTAACTTTAGAGGAAGCAAAGAAATATGCCAATGAAGCCCAGACCGAGTTAAACATGGTTTTCCAGTTTGAGCACGTGAGCATGGATGAGAATCCCAAGTACGGTTTTAAGTGGAACACCGGAAGAATGCCTCTGGTGCCTTTAAAGAAAAATCTGGAAAAGTGGCAGCTGGGCTTAAAGGATGTGGCTTGGAACAGTATCTATCTTTGCAACCATGACCAGCCCAGAGTTATTGCCCGTTTGGGAGATGACGGAGGTCAGTACAGAGAGCGTTCCGCAAAATGTATTGCCACCTTCCTTCATATGATGCAGGGAACACCCTATATTTATCAGGGGGAAGAGCTGGGTATGGGAAATTATCCCTTTACCGATCCTTCCCAGTTTAGGGACTTGGAAAGTATCAATGCGTATGAAGAATTGACAGAGAAGCTTCATATCAGTCCGGAGGAGCTGTTCCCCATGATTGCCCATAAGAGTAGGGATAATGCAAGAACCCCTATGCAGTGGAACAGTGAAAAGGAAGCGGGATTTACCACAGGAACTCCCTGGATTGCGGTAAATCCCAACTACACTACAGTGAATGCGGAGGAGCAGCTGAAGAGAGCGGATTCCGTGTTCCACTACTATCAGAAGCTGATTGCGTTACGGCATAGCTCAGAGCTGATTGTGTACGGAGACTTCCATTTATTACTTCCGGAGGATCCGGATTTGTTTGTCTATGAGAGAACTCTGGGAGAAAAGAAGCTTTTGGTAGTCTGCAACGTATCGGAAAATGAGAGAGATTTCTCCATTCCGGAGGAGTTTAAGACAGGAAAGCTCTTGATTCACAATGTGGAAGAGGAAGATGCCAAGAGAGGTCACTTGCTTCCCTATGAGGCCTTTGTATTAGAGATTTAATTTAGCCGTGGCAGGCTTTGACACGGCCGGAAAGCTCGCATTTTGTCGGAAGGATAGAATGACAGAGAAGGAAAATATAGTAAGGAGAAAAAATGAGAAAAGAATGGTGGCAGGAGAAGGTCGCTTACCAGATTTACCCAAAAAGCTTTAAGGATACTAAGGGAAACGGAATCGGAGACATTCGGGGAATTATCGAAAAACTGGATTATTTGAAAGGTCTGGGGATTGATATTATCTGGATTTCTCCCTGCTTCCTATCTCCATTGGCAGACCAGGGCTATGATATTGCGGATTACTACAAGATTGATCCCCGCTTCGGTTCCAATGAGGATATGGAGGAGCTTTTGGCGGAGGCTAAGAAAAGGGACATGCATATCCTTTTGGATCTGGTGGTAAACCATTGCTCCGATGAGCATGAGTGGTTCCAAAAGGCCGTTGCGGATCCCAAGGGGCCCTATGCGGATTATTTCTTCTTTGAAGAGGGAATCGACGGAAAGGAGCCCAATAACTGGCGTTCCTATTTCGGAGGTTCCGTTTGGGAGAAGGTACCGGGAACGGAGAACACATATTACCTACACCTCTTCCATAAGAAGCAGCCGGATTTAAACTGGGAGAATCCAAAGCTTAGAGAAGAAATCTACAAGATGATTAATTGGTGGTTGGACAAGGGGGTATCCGGTTTCCGTATTGATGCCATCCTGAATATCAAGAAGGTATTCCCCCTTCAGGGACATCACTATCCTGCAGACCGAGAGGACGGTATGGCCGCCTGCACCAATATGATTTATGAGGCGGAGGGAATCGGAGAATTCCTTCGGGAAATGCGGGATCGTTGTTTCCGCCCTCACAATGCCTTTTCCGTGGGAGAGGTCTTTAATGAAACAGAGGAGCAGATTCCGGAGTTTATCGGAGAGGACGGCTATTTCTCTTCCATGTTCGACTTCCGTGCCCATAGTAGCGGACATTCCGACAAGGGCTGGTTCGACAACAAGCCGGTTACGCCCAATGCTTATCGGGACAACTGCTATTTAACCCAAAGATTGGTAAATCCCGTAGGATTTATTTCTACCGTTATTGAGAACCATGACGAGTCCAGAGGAGTAAACAGCTATATTCCGGCGGAGGACTTAAGCGATACCTCCAAGAAGTTTATTGCCACTATGCAGATGATGCAGAGGGGGCTGCCCTTTATTTATCAGGGACAGGAAATCGGTATGGAAAATGTAATTTTCCACGACATCTCTGAAGTAGACGACATTTCCACCCTGGATGAGTATAAGATTGCCTTGGAAAACGGCTATAGTAAGGAAGAAGCGTTGAAGATTGTCAACCGTTATTCCAGAGACAATGCCAGAACTCCTATGCAATGGACAGGCGGTAAGGAAGCAGGTTTTACCACCGGAAAACCCTGGCTTCCCGTAAATCCCAACTATACAAGGATTAATGTGGAAAGTCAGGAGAAGGATCCGGCTTCCGTTCTGGCCTATTACAAAGCGCTCTGTGCTCTTCGTAAGCAGGAGGAGTATAAGGAAGCGGTGGTTTATGGAGACTTTATTCCCTTCCTGGAGAAGGAAGACCGCTTAATGGCTTTCTATAGAAAGGGAGAAAAGAAAACTCTCTTGGTTTTGGGGAATTACAGAAAAGAAGAAAGAGAAGTGGAGATTCCCGGAACAATTAAGAAGGTGCTGCTTTCCAATGTGGAGCCAAGAATCAACGGAAATACCGTAAAGCTTTCCGGCTATGAGGCTTTGATTTTAGAAGTGGAATAAAAAGTAAGAAAAGAGTGAGGACACAAAATCCTCACTCTTTTTCCATTTTTTTGCCACATTTTTTTTCTATTCTATGTCTTGTCAAAAGGAAAACAGCTTCCCAAGACCATGAAATAATGCAAGTTTTCAAATAGTAAATAAAAAGAAAGAGCTAAGTCATAAGGGAAAAAGCTTTGGCTTGGTAAGGAGGTAAATTATGGCAAGAGGAAATAGAGTAGCAGGAATTGTGGCATCCGCCCTTCTTTTCGGAGCAGTATCCGGAGGCACTATGGTGGGCGTAAATGTGTTGGCAGACCAACACCGTTCAGAAATTGTAGCAAGCGTAAATGAGCTTACCGGACAGGGACAGAAGGAAAGCACTTCTCCCATTCAGAAAACGGTAGCAAAGGATAAGGATGATACGTCTTCCGCAAAGACTACTGCATCCGGAGAAGAAAGCGTGTCCAATATTGCTAAGACCGCAATGCCTTCCGTAGTTTCCATCACAAACACCATTAAGTATCAGCAGAACGGATTTTCTCTTTACGGTCAGGGACAGACGCAAGAGGCGGCAGCCAGCGGTTCCGGTGTGATTATCGGAGAAAATGATAATGAGCTTCTGATTGTGACCAATAAGCATGTGGTAGAGGATTCCACCTCTCTGTCCGTGCAATTTGTAGACGGAAAGTCCTATGATGCAAAGATTAAGGGAACAGACAGTGATGCGGATTTAGCTGTAATTGCGGTTCCTTTGGATTCCATTTCCGCAGACACCAAGAAGAGTATTACTACGGCCACCTTCGGGGACTCCGATGCCTTAAGCGTAGGAGATCAGGTAGTGGCAATCGGAAATGCCTTAGGCTACGGACAGTCTGTAACCACCGGAATTATCTCAGCCAAGGATAGAGACATTCAAACGGAAAACGGTACGGAAACCGGTCTTTTACAAACCGATGCAGCCATTAATCCCGGAAACTCCGGCGGCGCCTTACTGAATATGCAGGGAGAGTTAATCGGTATCAATGTGGCAAAGTATTCCGATACCACCGTAGAGGGTATGGGCTATTCCATTCCTGCCAAGAAGGCGCAGGAAATCGTGGAGACACTTTCCAAGAGAGATACCAGAGAAAAGGTCAAAGATGACGAAAGAGGCTACATCGGTATTCAGGGTAAAACGGTGGACAGCAGCATTGCGGAAGCCTACAACATGCCTCAGGGAATTTACGTCTATAAGATTTTAAAGGGGGATGGCATTGATAATTCCGCTTTACAGGAAAAGGATATTATTACCAAGTTTGACGGACAGGGCGTAAGAAGCCTGGAGGATTTGGTTTCCTTAATTTCCGGCTATAAGGCAGGAGAAAAGTTGGAAGTGACTGTAAAACGTCTTTCTGCCAAGGGACAGTATGAAGAAAAGACGGTAGAAGTAACCTTAGGAAAGAACAGTACGGACAATAACTAAGAAAAGCTTCTTTCATAGATGCCTTCCTGGAATGATGATTTCCATAAAGAGGAAGTCTTCAAAGAAAGAATAGTATTAGGATTCTTCTGAATAGTAGAAAATTTGAACGGAAAATAAAAAATAAATTGTGTGATTGCGATAAAAAAAGCTTCTGAGACGAGTTCCGGAAGCTTTTTTTATGCTATACTAAACAAATATGTCTTATGATATTTTTTAGAAAGAGAAGGCTAGATGAGCATGAGAAGAAAGTTTTTCAAAAAAAGAATAGGGATAGCTTTCTTTCTATGTTTTTTTCTAGCTCTTAGCTTTTTTTTCTTCCGGGAGGAAGGAAAAGGAAGGGAAAGAGAAGCCATAAAGGAGGCAGTGTCCTTTACCAAAAGAACTGCCGTTCTTACGGGGGAAGAGAAGAGAAGCTACAGAGAGGAATATGGAGAATATATTCGGTATAAAAATATTTCCTATCCTTCCGCCTACCCCAACAACTCCTTTGATGCATACCTCTATCCGAAAGAGCGCAGGCAAGAGGTTCTGGGCACCATCCTTTATTTTCATGGAGGAGGCTTTGTGTCCGGCAGTAAAAATGTTGTGGACCAGCATCCCTATTTTCTGGAATGGCTGAAGAACGGATTCCAAGTCATAGCCATTGACTATGCTCTGGCGCCGGAGTATCCCTATCCTATCGCCCTGAGGCAAGCTGCCGCTGCCGTAAAAACCATAGTGCAAAAGCAGGATATTTTAGGGATTGATCCGAATAAGCTTATTATTCTGGGAGACAGTGCAGGAGCTGCACTGGGAGGACAGTTTATCCTCAGCCAGCTGGATGAAAATTACAGAAAAAGAGTAAAGGTGGAAGATGTTTTAGGAAAGGGGCAGGGAAAGATTTGCGGCTTTATCTCTCTTTCCGGCCTCCTGGATACTACCCGTTACGGGCAGACCAATTCAAAAGAAAACAATTCTTATTTTCGGAACTGGGGAATTGCCTATTTTCAGGAAAAAGATTTGGAAAAGGGAAAAAAGGCGAAGGAAGCCTCTGTTTTGCAAAATATTGAAAAATCCTTTCCTCCCACCTTTTTGTCAGACGGAAACCTGGGATCCTTTCAGGAACAGGGGAAGGACTTTCAAAGAAAGCTCCGTCAAATCGGCGTTCCGGTGGAAAGCTATTTTCCCGGTAAAAATGAAGGGGAATTGCCCCATGACTTTGAATTGCAAGTGCATAGACCGGAGGCGGAGCGGCTCTTAAGAAGACAAATCGCCTTTGCGAAGAATCTGCTTTCCTAAGAATTTTTTAATACCGCTGTTGTACAGGAAGGGAAATATGATCAAAGATAAACAAAAACAGCTAAATCAATTACAGGTCCTTTTCGACGGAATCGTCATAGCTTTGGCCTATTTTTTGGCATGGTATTTTGCGATTGAGAATCCTATTTTTCCGGAGGGCTATGGCGTACTTTCTCCCAAGGTGTATTTTACCGCCCTGCTTCCCCTGATTCCGGGATATTTAATTTTGTATTGGATTTTCGGGCTTTATCATCCTATGCGTACCATGCGGATGAAAAATGTGCTTTTTCGAATTATTCAAGCCAACAGTGTGGGGCTTTTGATTTCCGCCTCTCTTTTCTTTGCCTTTCGTAAATCCGGCTATTTTGAACATTTCTCCACCAAGGTGCTGTTCTATAACTATCTTGGCAATATTTGTTTAAATACCTTGGAACGTTATGGTTTAAGAAGATTCCTGGCCACTCTTCGAAAGAAGGGCTTTAACCAAAAGCACCTCATTCTGGTGGGGTTTTCCGCGGTTTCTAACCGTTTTATCGACGCTTGCAAAAGAAATCCGGATTGGGGCTATACCATTTACGGTATTGTAGATGATTTTGCGGAGAAGGGAGAGTCCTATAGAGGGGTATCCGTAATCGGAAAAATCAAGGAGCTGGGAGACTTCCTGGCTCAAAACACGATTGACGAGATTGCGATAACCCTGCCCCTTGCCGCTTATGAAAAGCTTCCGGGAATTGTGGCGGTTTGTGAAAAATCCGGTGTCCATACCAAATTTTTACCGGACTATCAGGAGATTATTCACTCCAAGCCCATTGCGGAGGATTTGGACGGACTGCCCGTTATCAATATTCGTAATGTTCCCTTGACGGATCCCTTTAATGCTTTTGTGAAGCGGCTTATGGATATTTTCGGTGCCCTGGTGGGAATCATTCTTTTCGGGCCATTGATGCTTCTGGTGGCGCTTTTGATTCGACTGGATTCCAGCGGACCCATCATTTTCAAGCAGGAAAGAGTGGGAAGGCATAATCTTCCCTTCCAAATGTATAAATTCCGTTCTATGCGGGTGC
>CALHIC010000417.1 GCA_938030845.1 uncultured Oribacterium sp.
ATAGATCAAAGCCACCGTAAGCAATGGTGTCCAGGCATCATAGGTTCTGGAACGGACAATGTCTCCCGCCTTGGTCAAATCCTGTACTGCCACATAACCTGCCACCGCAGTTTCCTTAATCAGGACAATGAACTCGTTGAAGATGGCCGGAAGCACATTACGAACCGCCTGAGGCATAATGATATAGCGCATAGTCTCCCCATAGCTAAAGCCGAGAGAACGGCCTGCCTCCATTTGTCCCTTGGGAATGGACATGATACCGGAACGAATGATTTCCGCCACATAGGCTGCGGAGTTTAGGCCGAAAGCAATAATTCCCACAAAAACACCGGAGAAAATACGGGAAGTAAAGATACAGTAATAAAAAATCATCAGCTGAATCACCGCCGGAGTTCCTCTCATTACTGTTAGGTACAGTTGGCAAAGCGCATTGGCTATTTTCCCTTTTCCGGTTCTGTCATAGGTACTTCTCACCATACCGATGACAAAGCCTAAGGCCACACCGATTACCAAAGCGAAAAATGTGATAATCAAGGTATTTTTCAGTCCTTCCAGAAAATAGAGATAGCGCTTATCCTGTACCAGATTCATATACAGATGTTCCTGTAATGACATATTTTACTCCCCTCTACAGCGAGATGTCCCGCCAAATAGGCAGGACCCCCGAAATGATTACAAAGCAAGTGATTAGTTTGCCTGAATATACTTAGCTGTGATTTCCTCCAGCTTACCGTTATCCTTCAGCTTCTTTAAGGCTGCATTAATCTTCTCCACCAGCTCCGTGTTTCCTTTCTTTACACAGATAGCATAATCCTCTTCCGCATAAGCACTGTCCAAAAGCTTTAAGCCCTTATTCTGAGAAACAAATACCTCTGCCGGATTCTTATCAATAATAACCGCATCTACCTTTCCTGCCTGTAAGGCCTGTACGGCATCTGCTCCCTTCGGAAAACGTTCTACGCTTTTTTCGCCTAAATCGTCTGTAGAATACAGGTCTCCGGTGGTTCCCTGCTGTACGCCCACCTTCTTTCCCTTTAAATCCTCGATGCTGCTGATGGTGGAATCCTCTGTCACGATTACGCTCTGTACGGAAGTGGCGTAAGAATCGGAGAAATCCACATTCTTTAAACGATCCTCATTAACCGTCATGCCGGCTGCACCGAAATCCGCCTTTCCGGACTGCACTGCAGGGATAATAGCATCAAAAGCCAGGTCGGAAATTTCCAGCTTCATTCCCATCTCTTCCGCAATAGCTTCCGCAATGTCCACATCAATACCTACAATATCTTTTCCCTCGTGGTATTCATAGGGAGGAAATTCCGCATTGGTGGCCATAATCAAGGTCCCGCCCTTTGCTTCCGCCTTAGCCGAATCCGTTTCCTTCGACCCTCTCGCCTGACTGCCCTGTTCTGTTCCCGCTTCACTCCCCTTAGCCGTTCCTTCTGTACTTCCTTTGGAACCGCTACAAGCTACCAAAGACAATCCTGCCAATGCCGCAATCAATAAGTACTTTTTCATATTCTCTCCTCCTTCAATACACCTAATCATCCTGATTTCAAACAAGCTTTCCGTTCATAAACTGTTCAGCCTGTTAAAGCAAGTGCCTTACTGTCCGGTCAAATAGCGGACAATGTATAAAGCAAAACTTTTATGTGCATAATTATACTTTTTTATTCGGTAATGTCAAGGACTTTTTTGAATATTTCTGAATATTTTTGCATATTTTCTTTTTTATTTGCATAAGTGTAGTTTCCATTGAACTATTGCAAATATTTCCCGGCTAAAAATATTGTCGAAAAAAAGGCTTCAGGCGTTTCATTAATACGCCCCCTAAAATCCCTATCAGAACACCTGCAACAGAGCCTGCGATTAGTAAATAAGGAAGATAATACCAAAGGGCCGTGTTTCTTAGCAAAAAAGCCGCCATAA
>CALHIC010000418.1 GCA_938030845.1 uncultured Oribacterium sp.
AGGATAGAAGGGAATTTTCAGGATCCATTTTCCGACAATTAGAGGAGGGCTATGTCTATTTACAACTGGTGAATCGAACTGCGGGAAGATTTTCAGACTTAGAAATGAATGATTTAACAGACTATCCGGAGGAAGCTTTGCGGGAAGCCTTGTTGAATGCCGTGATTCATAGAGATTATAGCTTTAGTGGAAGCATTATTATCAATGCAAATGATGCCTGTATGGAATTTATTTCTCTCGGCGGTTTACTGGCAGGTCTGAGTAAAGAAGATATTTGCAATGGGATTTCTCTACCCAGAAATAAAAAGCTTGCAGAGCTCTGCCTTCGTTTAAAGTTGATAGAGTCCTATGGTACAGGAATTGGAAAGATGTATCGAGCATATAAAGACTGCGATCAAAAACCGGAGTTTATCATTACTTCTAACACTTTTAAAGTAATCTTACCCAATAGAAATAGTGAGCCGAAAGAGAACGAGAAGGACAAGAAAGCAAAGCATTCTTGTTCCTATCTTCCCTTTCCTAAGGAAATAAACCCCGGTTTTCTTATGGAACGGCAAAGCATCTATAAACCGCTCTCCTTACAGAAAAAAACCGTGCTCTCGTATCTTGAAGAGCATAAGAACATGAGTGAAAAAGAGCTTCAGGAACTCCTGCAGATTCGAAAGACAAGAGCCTACTTATTAAGCCGAGAGATGCAGGAGGAAGGTTTGATTGTGATAGAAGGGAGAGGAGAGAAGAAGGTCTTTCGTTTGAAACCCTAAAATATTGGTAGTTTTCTGTCTTTTGAACCTTCGTAAAACGGTAGTTATTTACATTTTGCATCTTCGTAAAACGGTAGTTTTTTGTTTTTTCTATCTTCTTAAAACGGTACTTGGTGAGTGGAATGCCGGAAGGTAGAGGAATAGAAAGATTTTTAAGCTATAGTTTTATGGGATAAAATTTTTCCACTGAGCTTACCCCGGTAATTGGTAAAAATATTGTAATAATATTCAACTTTACATACGGCTTATTTCCATGTAAATTGCCAACATAGCGGATTTTTATGCTGTAACAGTGGAGCTTTCGGAAAACGGCTTCATCATTGCTCTGTCAAACACCGGAAAAGAAAAGGAGAGAACTATGCAATTAAACAATGTGGATTTTGAAACTTACTTTAAGAACTACCCGGATGCCAATGGCTACTTCGGAAAGTATGGCGGTGCCTACATTCCTGAGGAGTTAAAGAAGGCCATGGCGGAAATCGATCATGCCTATCAGACGATTTCCAAGTCCAGAAAGTTTATTGCGGAGCTGAGAAGAATCCGTAAGGAATTTCAGGGTAGACCTACGCCCATTTCTCATTTGGAAAGACTCTCCGAGAAGATTAACACCGGCGTACAGCTTTATGTAAAGCGTGAGGATTTAAATCATACCGGTGCCCACAAGTTAAATCACTGCATGGGCGAGGTGCTTTTGGCAAAGTACATGGGCAAGAAGAAGGTGATTGCGGAGACCGGTGCGGGACAGCACGGTGTGGCCTTAGCTACCGCAGCAGCCTACTTCGGTATGGAATGTGATATTTACATGGGAGCTGTGGATATCAAGAAGCAGGCCCCAAACGTAGCCAGAATGAAGATTCTGGGAGCAAGAGTTGTGGAGGTGAAGGAAGGCCTGGCGACTCTGAAAGAGGCAGTGGATGCCGCATTTGCCGCGTATATGAAGGAGTATAAGGATGCCATCTACTGCATCGGTTCCGTGGTTGGCCCTCACCCCTACCCCATGATGGTAAGAGATTTCCAGAGCGTTGTGGGTATCGAAGCCAGAGAGCAGTTCCTGGAAATGACGGGAGAGCTGCCGGATGCCATCGTAGCCTGCGTAGGCGGCGGTTCCAATGCCATGGGACTTTTCTCCGGCTTCCTAAATGACCCTGTGACCATCTACGGTGTGGAGCCTTTGGGAAGAGGAACAGCTCTTGGAGACCATGCAGCCAGCCTTACCTATGGTGAAGAGGGGGTTATGCACGGCTTTAACAGTATTATGTTAAAGGATGAAAAGGGCGAGCCGGCACCGGTATATTCCGTTGCCAGCGGTTTGGACTACCCCTCCTCCGGTCCTGAGCATGCCTTCTTACATGACCTTGGCAGAGTGAAGTACGATGTGGTCAATGACGACGAAACCATTGATGCCTTCTTCATCCTTTCCAGAATGGAAGAAATTATTCCCGCCATTGAAAGCTCCCACGCGGTGGCCTACGGCATGAAGCTGGCAAAGCAGATGAATAAGGGCTCTATCCTCATCAACCTTTCCGGAAGAGGAGATAAGGATATGGACTATATCCTGGAGAGGTATGGTATTAGATAAACTATGAGTGATACATATCCTCAATGCTAATTAGCTTGCAGTTTTTTGCATTTTCTTTGATATACTCTGTAAATCCTCCCAGAGAGAAAATACAGATTAAGGGATGAGTGGCGGGAATATATTTAATTTTTTCCAAAAGCTTTTCATATTCCGCCTTGTCAAAGGGGGAATTCTTAAACTTGCATTCACCAAGGAGAAGAATGTTCTTGCCGCTTTTTCCCAGTAAGTCAATTTCTATAGGAATAAGCTCTTTTGATTCGTTCTTGACGGTGCCTTGAAAGTCCGTTATTTCCGTGAGGATAGGAAAATCATCCTTCCCGGCATGGAGCATTAGAAATTCTTTGGCCATCTTTTCGAAATTTTTACCCATAAAATCATGCAGGTTGTTTTTAACTCAAGTCCCACTTTTGCAAAATCAGGATTTGAGTCGTTGTTGATTGGATATTTAAAATAAAATTCTTCAATTGCATTTCCAAATGCACCGCGACGTATCTTATGATCAGTAAGAATATCTATATTAGTTACTTCACGAAGAGAATGACCAACAAGCTTAGAAGCGTATTCGATAATTGACTGTTCATTAGTAATATCGTAATCGATGTTTTTATTATTCATACTCCCCCCAATCAACATAAAAAAATTTGATACTAACCTTGACAAGCGGCTATAACAATTTAGATTAACATAAAATTTTTATTACTGAAAACGCCCCCTAGCTTTGCGCTAGGAGGCGTTTTAAAATGACG
>CALHIC010000419.1 GCA_938030845.1 uncultured Oribacterium sp.
AGAGAATTTCCCACATCAGCTCCGACAATTTTTAAGCTATTCATGGAAGTCTTAAATTTATCTATTGGGTCTAACGTTTCATCAAAAGTCTTTTCCACATTTCCGATGTTATCTTTTAGAGAAGTCCCTAACTCTTGAAAAGAGAGTGATCCATTCTTACAAGCCTGATAAATAGATGCCCCTGCCTTTTTTCCAAACAGCTCATATGCCGCTTGTAATCCCTCTGTTTCACTACCGACATTAACCATACTTTCTTGGATTTCAGCTAATGCTTCTTTCATGGATTTCCCATCTTTAGTTGCATTGGAAAGCGCCTTCGTTAAACCACTCATTACTTGCGATGTATCGGCACCGGACATTTCCACATTTCCGAGGAAATTTGCAGCATCACTTGCCGAAAAACCAAGTTGCTGAAGAGAAGCACTATTTGTTATCATGCTCTTTGCAAGAGTATCCATGCTGATACCGGTTCTCTGTCCTACCGCATTCATGGTATCAAGCAGTGCTCCTGCATCTTCTGCAGTAAGTCCAAAAGCAGAAATTACTTTTTGCGTATTATCCACTGCCGTTGATACATCCATGTTATTAAGCTCTGCAAACTTAATGAATTTCCCGGATAAGTCCTCTAATGCCTGTCCTGTTAGTCCAAATCTTGTGTTTACTTCTCCGATTGCAGCACCTGCAGTTTCAAAGTCTATTGGGATAGAAGTCGCTAGGCTATTCATGCTATTTTGCATTTCCGTAAGAGCCGCACCGGATGCACCAGTCTTTTGTACGATAGTATCCATCCCCTTATCCACTTCATTAAAGGCGGATAAAGAAGCAGCACCCATCGCTACGATAGGTGCTGTAATGTGGGTAGATAAACCTTTACCAACTTCACTGGTTTTATCTCCAATTTCTTTAATTTTGTCTCCTGCATCCTGCAAAGAAACAGATAGAGCAGAAGGAATTATCTTTGCTTCTTCCTCTAATGCCTTTAAGTTATGTTCTGTCTCAATAATCTCTCGTTGTAGGGCATCATATTTATCTTGGCCAAGTTCTCTATTTTCAAGCTGAACCTTTGCCTGTTTATCCGCTTCCTTCAAAGCATTTAGCTTTTCACTTGTTCCTACAATTTCTTTTTGTAATAACTGTTGTTTTTGAGCAATCAGCTTAGCATTTCCCGGATCTAGTTTTAATAACCTATTTACATCTCTAAGTGCATTCTGGGTTGATTTGATTGTAGAATTAACATCTTTTAAGGATTTATCAAGTCCCGTAGTATCTCCACCAATTTCAACAGTAATGCCTTTTATTCTACTAGGCAAAGACATCCCTCCTTTCTAAAAATAGGCAAGAAAAAAGGCACTTACTTTTGTAAATGCCTTTCTAAAAAATTTAAGTATCTGAACAAAACGCCATTAGGGCATTAATGGCTAATCATATTAACTTTTTACCCATCAGCCTCTTCCAGCAATTATTAAAATAATTAAAGAAATAATCAGAAAATGAAATTTAATAGGAAAACCGGAAATAACTGAAACTCAAATGTTAGATTCCATGATTAGA
>CALHIC010000420.1 GCA_938030845.1 uncultured Oribacterium sp.
CCATAGCAATATCTCCCATAGTATAGATTCCATAGTAAGCTAAACGATTCTCAATTCCCCGGCCAATCCGCCAAAAATCATGGAGGGGCTTATGCTGCCAAAGACTTTCCCGATAAGATTGCTCCGTCAACATAGCCAAACGAATCCCTTCCTTAGAGGCTTGCATGTGTTTTGCTTCGATATCCATAGCCACCTTGGCCAGATAGAGATTCTCCCCTAAGCCGACGGTGGCAATCATCCCTACCTCCTCATAAACTCTTCTACAAATCTCCTCCGCCAAGGCCCTACTGCTTTTTTGATAAATTCTCTCATAGGGCTTAAGATCCATAAAAACCTCATCCACGGAATAGACATGAATATCCTCTTTGGATACAAATTCCAGATACACCTCATAAACCCTCCTGCTGTAAGCCATATACAAAGCCATCCTGGGAGGAGCCGTAATATAGTTTACTGCCAAAAAAGGATAGGCCTTGCAATCCGAATCAAAGCAGGACTTCCCCACAAGAGGCTGTCCTCCGTAAAGCTTCGACCTTTGGTAATTGATCTTTCGTACCTTTTCCACCACCTCAAAGAGTCTGGCTCTTCCCGGAACACCGTAGGCCTTTAAGGCAGGACTTACCGCAAGGCAGATGGTTTTTTCCGTCCTTTCTCCATCCGCCACCACCAAATAAGCATCCATCGGATCCAAGCCTCTTTCTCTGCACTCGCAGGAAGCATAAAAAGACTTTAAATCAATGGCCATATAGTGACAGGTTTTCTCCTCCTGTCGCCCCACTGTTCCACGCCCGGCTGCTTCAGCATTCTTTTTGACTGTTCCTTTCCTACTGTCTTCCTCATCAGGGGGAAATATACCGTCTTTGCTTTCCAAGCTACTCCCCCGGGTTCTCCTCTCCGGAATATCCTTCTTATCCCCTCGCTCTCTTCCTTCCTTTTGCGCTTCCCCACACATATCCATAGCTCTATCCTCATTCTTCTTCCTTTCTTTCCTTATTGTAATTCCAAACATTTGTTTTGTAAATAAAAAAGCAAACATTTGTTCTCAAAATGTTTGCTTAATCTTTTGCTTACCCTTTTGCTTAATCTTTCACTTGATTTTATCCTTAATCTATTCTTTAATCTTTTCTTTAATCTTTTCCTCATATCTTGCCTGAGTTTTAAACCTTCTCTCCGGCATCAATTCTTTTCTGAAGCTCCGTCAAGTACTCAAAGCGCTCATATTTTTCCAAAAGCTTTCCCTCCGCTTCTTCCTTCTGCTCCTGTAATTTCGCAAGATAAACGTAATCCCTGCCGTTTAATTCACTTTCCTTTTCTATAAAGGCAAGCTCCTCCTCCAAGGCGGCAATTTCCTCTTCTATATGCTCAAAATCCTTCTTCTCCTGATAAGTCATCTTTAAAAGCCTTGCTCCCTGCCAGGATTTCTTCTTATCCCCCTCGGACTTTTCTTCTCCTCTATCCTCTTTGGACTCTGCTTTACTACCCTTTTCTACATTTTCCGCCTCTTCCTTTTCCTTCATAAGCTGCACCTGATAGTCGGTATAGCCCCCCTCAAACTGGCGAATCTGTCCATTTTCCTGAAAAATGAAGAGACGATTCACCGTACGATCCAGAAAATACCGGTCATGGCTAATCACAAACACAATACCCGGAAAGCTGTCCAAAAAATCCTCCAGAACAATCAGACTGCTTAAATCCAGGTCATTGCTGGGCTCATCCAGGAACAGCACATTGGGGGCGGACATCAAAATGCGAAGCAGGTAGAGTCTTCTTTTCTCTCCGCCGGAAAGCTTCTCAATGGGGGCGTACTGCATTTCCGAAGAAAAAAGGAAACGCTCCGCCATTTGGGAGGCGGAAATCAAACCTTCCTTTGTGGGCAGGTATTCCGCAATCTCCTTAATGCTGTCGATTACCCTTTCCTTTTCCGGCAAATCTTCATTTTCCTGACGAAAATAGGCAATCCGCACGGTTTGTCCGATTTCCACCTTTCCCTCATCCACGGGAATCTCTCCCAAAATCGCCTTCATCAGGGTAGACTTTCCTGCCCCGTTCTTCCCGATAATGCCGATACGGTCATTCCGTAAAAAATTATAGCTGAAATTGGAGAATAAAAGCTTATCCCCATAGCGTTTTGTCAGGTTTTCACAGTTTATGGTACTCTTCCCCAGACGCACGAAAATGGAGGCAAGGCTCAGCTCTTCCTCCTCCGTTGGACCATGCATTTGGGAAAGCTTTTCATAGCGTTGCAGTCTTCCCTTTTGTTTGGTGGTTCTGGCCTTGGCTCCTCTTCGCACCCAAGCCAATTCCTTCCGAAGCAGACTTTGTCTGGCTCTTTCCTGAGCCTTTTCGATATTGAATCTCTCTGCCTTTCTTTCCAAATAAGAGGAGTAGGAGCATTCGTAGCGAGTAAAGCCTTCTCTTTCCAGCTCCACAATCACATCACAAACCGTATCCAAAAAATAACGGTCATGGCTCACCAGCAAAATCGCCCCCTTAAAGCGCTTTAATTTTTCTTCCAGCCACTCCGCCATTTCCTCGTCCAAATGGTTGGTAGGCTCGTCCAAAAGCAGCAAATCCGGCTCTGTGTTTAGGGCCGCCAAAAGAGCCAGCTGTTTCTTCTGTCCTCCGGATAAAATCTTGCAGGGAGAATAGAAATCCTCCAAGCCAATCTCCTGCATAACCTTCTTTCCAAAGGCCTCTCTTTCCTGTTCTCCCATACGAAGGGCAAAGTTCTCCACCAACGCCTCCAGAATGCTCTTCTCCTCCGGAAAATGGCTTTCCTGGGTAAGGTAGCTGATTTTTAAGCTCCTTCTTCGTACAATACTTCCACTGTCCAGTTCCTCTTCTCCGGCAATAATCCGAAGCAGAGTAGACTTTCCTCCTCCGTTTCTTCCGATTAATGCCACCTTCTCTCCTTCTTGAATCGAGAACTGAGCATCGGAAAACAAAACTTTATTTTGAAAGCTTTTGCTGCCTTTTTCTATATTTACAATACTTCCTGCCATAGAATTTTCCTCTTTCCTCTCCTTTTTAAGAGATTTTTCCTTGCTATAATAGCAAAGGTACGGCTAAAATAGCAATGCACTGATGGAACTATAAGTTTTCTATCCTTTAAATTGCTCAGCGGAAAGAAAGGAGCAGCATGTCTATTCGTCAATTCATTTTCCCCAAAGAAAAAACCAGGAATCTTCGTTTCTATGATGTCATCATCATTAGCTTGATTTTATTCGGAGAATTTATCATTCGCTCCAATCAGCTATTTCTGGACAGCCTAAATGCTGTAAAATCCGCTATGTTCTACGCTTTTCCCCTCTCCCCCATCCTTCTTAGCCAAAATACGGAAAGCATTACGGAAACGGTAGCGGAAACCGTGGATACCGCCACTGAAGGGGTAGCCTATTCCAGCAACCTGCAATTCCAGTTCTTTATGCTGCTTTTGGTTTTTCTCTATCTGATTGTTCGTAATTTTGATTTTAAGCAAATCCCCTTCCGCTTTAAGCTCTCCGTAATTCCCTGGTACTTTGTTTTGCTGGCTATTATGGGACTAAGTGCGGACGTTCTTTACCTTCTCTTCGACAACGGCTATAACTACTTCACCAAGGAAGTTCTCCTTTCCATGGATTTCTTTGAGTTATTTCGGAAAATAGCCGCCTTAAGCCCCGTTGCCATTATCTATGCTTTATTAAATGCCTTCTATGAAG
>CALHIC010000421.1 GCA_938030845.1 uncultured Oribacterium sp.
GCGAAGTTAGCGGGAGCGTGCCCGATTTCATGCCTATACTGCATCGGAGCTTATTTCTTTAATAGTTACATCCCTTTCTATACGGCAAAGAAATACCTCTCCAGCATCAAACACAAACAATGATAAATCGGCAGATGCAGCTCCTGAATCTGATACGTCTCATTGGACGGCGCAATCAAAGAAAGGTCCGCAATCGCTCTGCCCTTTCCCCCGTCCTTTCCTGTCAGCAAAATGCTGGGGATGCCCATAGCCTTGGAAAGCTTTATCGCATAAGAAACATTTTTGGCATTTCCGGAAGTGCTGATACAAAAGAGCAGATCCTCCGGCTTACCGTAGCCAAGGAGACACTGGGCATAAAACAGAGTTTCGTCCTGGTCGTTGCTAAAGGCAGTGTGCAGGGCGGTTTGACTGCTGAAGGAAATGGCAGGCAGTCCCTGCTCCAAATGCTTTTCGAAGTAAGAGGCCTCCTCTTCTCCGAAGAGCTTTTTTACGTTGGACAGAAGTTCAGGCGCCAAAGGGCGCTTACTGCAAAAGGCCTTCATCAGTTCACCTACGATATGATCCGTATCTGCGGAGCTGCCCCCGTTACCGCACAGGAGAAGCTTTCCTCCCTTGCTGTAGCTGTCTCGCATCATGCTAAAAGCCTGCCAGATATTCTCTTCGATTCCGGAAAGCACCGGGTAACGCCGAATCAGGAGAGTCAATTCCTCCCTGGCCTTTTCTTCTTGTTTGTTCTTTATTTCTATAGACATTGCCTACTCCTCCTTTTTGCTTTGAAATTTCTCAAATTTCCATCCCATTGTAGCGTATTTTTCTTTTTCAGTCTTTGCTTCTTTCTGATTTTTTGCCAATTTTTTGGAAAAATAAGAAAAATGGGAAAAGAAGTTCTTGCAATAATGTATACAAAGTAATAGAATCGCTTGTAAGGAAAACCTTACAAAAAGAATAAAGTTTCTCAATTATCGAAAAATTAAAGGAAAGGAAAAACAATAATGAACAAGAAAGTCTCCTACGGAAAGCTCATATTCCAACGACTCTTAGGCTTGGTTCTGGTGACCGCCCTCTCCGCAGGCTGCGGAGCAGCCATGGAAAGCCAATCCGGAAGTGCATCCAAAACCCAATCCGCTGATAAAGCGGAAGCCCAATCTACAGATACGAATTCTCTGGAAGCAAAGACCTCAGACGCAAAATCTACAGACGCGAACTCCACGAACGAAAACTCC
>CALHIC010000422.1 GCA_938030845.1 uncultured Oribacterium sp.
CATATTGATCAGGCCCAGAGCTTTAACTTCTGGATTACCAATGAGTATAAGATGAGTGAGCTTTTGAATCTTTACACATTGGCATGGGAGTGCGGGGTAAAGACCATTTACTATGTAAGGTCGAAGGCATTGGATCCGGAGGATTGTGAGTCCTGCTCTGCATAAGGGATTAATCGCTTCCCCTGTATATGCCGCTTAAGGCCTGCTGCGTTTCCTACTCGCCCCATGCGCCGATGCACTCGTGCTCCTTGCGAACTCGCTTCGCTCAGACACGCACCGCACTCGTTGCTAGCATGGGGCTCCTAACGGAAGCCTCGCAATGGCCTTATCGCGGCATATATAGAGGAAGTCTCGTAATGACCATATCGCGGCATATACATAGGAAGCCTCGTAATGGCCTTTATCGCGGCATATACATTCTGAAGCGTCAAAAAAATCTCCCTTATGCATAGAGACATTTATCTATAGAAAAATTGAACTATGGCTTTTCAAGGATAAGAAAAAGAACTGATTATTCTACTGCTTCAATGCAGTAGGAAAGGAAATAGAGTATGGAAGAGATTAAGCGTAAGCCCTTATTTAACCCGGAGGGGGATATTGATGTTCGAAATCGTAGGATGATTAATTTCAATACGACCAATATCAATGACTTTAACAACATGAGATATGAGTGGGTGTCGGATTGGTATCGTCAGGCCATGAACAACTTCTGGGTACCTGAGGAAATCAACTTAAATCAAGACAAGAGTGATTATCCCAAGCTTTCCGAGGCGGAAAGAAGAGCCTATGATAAAATCCTGAGCTTTCTGGTGTATTTGGATTCCCTGCAATCCGCAAACCTGCCCAACATTTCCCAGTATGTTACGGCAAATGAAGTGAACCTTTGCCTTTCCATCCAGACTTTCCAGGAGTGCATCCACAGCCAAAGCTACAGCTATATGCTGGACACTATTTGTAACCCTACGGAAAGAAACGACATTCTCTACCAATGGAAGACGGATGAGCATCTCTTACGGAGGAATGAGTTCATCGGAAATCTTTACAACGAATTTGTGGAGCAGCAAAGCAAGGAGAGCTTTTTAAGAGTTTGCATTGCTAACTTCATCCTAGAGGGAATCTACTTTTATTCCGGTTTTATGTTC
>CALHIC010000423.1 GCA_938030845.1 uncultured Oribacterium sp.
AAACATATAGCGGGTAAGAAAAACCAGCGCATGGCTGGCTAAGCCGTGGAGAAGCAGTAGTCCCGGCAATAAACCGAAGTAGAAAGGATCTCCAACATTTCCCCCTGTCAAAGCATTCTTATCTGTCTGCTTTTGCTCATCCTTTTGCCTCTGCTCCGAAGAAAGACCGTCCTTTCCCTTCCCAGCAAATGTCTTAGTTCCCGAATTTTTCGAAGATGCAAAAAACTTCCAAAGATACAACAGTATCATAAGAACATAAAAGAAAAGCACAAATGCGCCAATCAGAACAATCCCTTTTCCCTGTATCGCCCCGTCTCTAAGAAGCTTCTCCAGATTTTCCCCGGAAACCAGCATAGAGGAAAAGCCGTAAAAGATAAATTTCACCACAAATAGTAGATGATTTTGCAGTACCTCCCTTAAGGAAATGCTTTCTGCCCCGGCATATTCATACACCGCATAGTGATTGCTGAGAAGATACAGAAAGAGGCAAAGTCCATTGGAAATAAGGAGAAGAATCGTCCCTTTCATATCCCAAAGCTTCTTCCCCAAAGCCAGGAAGAAGAACAGGGCAAAGCAGGAAAGGAATACCGCCAAGCAGTAGGGGCCTGCCACCAGTAAAATAAATGGCGGATAAATCGATAGAACAAGCAAGGAGCTTTTCTTGCTGAAGGCCTGATCCAAAGCATAGAAATAGTCATAAAATACCGAAAAGGCCAGAAAATGAATATATCCCGAGCCGTTTAAAAGCATTTCCCACTTATTTAAGCTGTAAAAAAGAAGTAACAACAGAAGCTGCTGCAAAAAGGGCAGCTGCTTTTTTCGCATAAAAAGCAGTAAGGGTTTGCTGGCTAAGAATAGTCCCAGTACCCCAAGTACCCGGTCAAAAATTAGGGTATAACCAAAAGAATAACGGTTTATTTCTCTAAAAAAATAGGTCAAGGGAATTCTGGTTAAAATATCCTTTTGCAGTAAATCCCCAAGCTGAAAGGGCTTTCCCAAGTAAGAATTTACCAGCCGGATATAGTCGGAATACAAAACATCCGTAGTACTTAGAAGAACATAAAAGAGAATGGCAAGCGCCATAAGGAAAGAAAGGAGCAATAAAGCAATGGGGAGCTTCTCTTCTTTTCCCTTGGAAGGCAGATGCTTGCCCGAAGCCGATGCCCCAAAACCTTGCCCTAAGGGAACCCGCTCTCCGGAAGCTTCCACGCCGGAAGTCAGTGTCATAGAAACTTCTGAACCGGCCACCGGTATATTTCTGTTTTGTCCCTCATGCTCTGCCATGCTCTCCCTTCCTTTCTCTACGAATGTATTGCCATTTATTTTATAGTAGTTTGAATCAAATTCATTTTTTAGATGCGGTTTTCCAACCAAGCCATGCTATCAGCAAAAACTACTCTAAATTTTCTGCTTTCGAAGCATAGAAGCAAATCCATTTTTTCACTTCTACAGTTCCAAAATCAGATTAATCCTTTCTCCGATCCGGAGAATCTTTTAACATCAGAGGTTGGGAAATACCTCTTGGGTAATATCCCTATAGGCTCTTTCCTCCGGCACTTCCTTTAAAACAAGGCTATTGTAGAAGTTCGCTTCCGACGGAAGTTCCCTAAAGTCCTTGATGAAATGAATCTTTGTGCCCTGTCCGGACATTTCCGGATCAAAGACCTGGAAGAAAGTATCTCCGTAGAACTTACTCATCTTATAGTTATTTTCCAGGATATAAACTTGTTTTCCCAAAACATAGTCCCGGCCGTACTTCCCTATGGTCTGCTCTGCCAAGGAGTTCATTCTGTCCTGATCCTCCCAAAAGTAAATTCTGGGGAAGGACTCACGATATTTCATTTCCACCGGAAATCGCAGGCAAACGAAGAGCAGGGCAAAAAATGTGGGAATCGGCATACCGGTATTTCCCAACAGATAGGCAAAGTATAAAAGAGCCGCCGCAAAGCTTACATAAACCCAACGCATTTCCACGCGAATGGTGATGGAAGAACAACCGATGCAAAGGGCAATAAAGCCTAGGAACAAAATATTTTTTCCGAAAAACTCTTTTTTCAGCTTGCCCTTACGAATGGCAAAAACCAGAGCCAAAAGAATGCTAAAGGCTAAAACCGCAATGGAAGCGTAAATGACATAGCGATGCTTTCTGCCTACTTCTTCCCAAGGAATTCCCGCTAGGTAATCCGGTCCCGCCTGAATGCCGAAAATATAAAATACCTGAGAAAAGGCATGGGACAGGGCTTTCGTTAGAGAAAAGCCGTCTTGTACCTCCGTTCCTCCTGTTCCCTTCGGTACAAAGGAACCGATGGCCAGGCATCGAATGCTGAAGAACAAAAAGGCCTGTACAAAAGGCAGGAAGAAGGGAAGAAACTTCGGTCTTTTCAGCACTTTGCTCTCCGAATTATCCAGTTTCCCTACGCTTGCATTTACACTTTCACTTACATTTGTATATGCACTTGTACTTGTACTTGCACTTGTACTTGCACCTGTACTTGCACCGGTATTTACACTTGTACTTTCACTTTCGCCTTGCTCTACTACAATGTACCCCTTTCCTTCAGTAGCATTCCCTGACAAAGAACTATCTGAAGCCATTGCATAATCTGAAGCTTTCCTGCTATCTAAAGCTTTCGCATTTTCCGATTCTTCCGCTTCTTTTAGCCCTATATTCTGCACCCCGACAGCAGTATTTACCTCCGCCTGTTTTCCTCTAAAAAAGAGGGGAATATAAAATAACGGCAGTAGAGCCACATATCGCTCATGGGTGAAAATCAAGAGGAAGAAAAACAGATGAGAAAAGAGAAGCATTTTCCCAAAAGCTCTCTCCTCGCAATCAATTTGTCGGTAAAGGAAATACAAAGTTAAAAGGGCAAAGCCCAAAGCCAGGGTTTCCAAAATGCCGATAGCCTGCCCGATCTGGTAATAGGCAAAGTGGGCGGACAAAAAGAGAAGCCCAAGGGACAAGGACAGAATACGCTTCTTCGTCATTTTCAAAGAAAAGAAGAAGAGGAAAAAGGCCAGCAGGCTGTTCAGGAAAATATTGAAATGCAAGTAACGGTTGGGATCTGCCCCCACCAAAGCCATTTCGATATAGGAAATCGCCCAATACACCGGACGGAAACGCACCGCCTGTCCAATGGGAAAACTGAATTCAAAGAAATTTTGCTCCCGGAAGAAGGAAAACAAATACAGGTCATCCATGTAGAGAGCCTTGATGTGAATCTGCCGGTTAATCCAATAGGCAGAGCCCAATAGGAAGAGAAAGGCCAGCAAATAGCCTCCCAGCGGTATTCCTTTTTCTATAACTTTATTTCCTTCTTGTTTCATTTACTCCTTACCTTTCTATTGGCGGATTTCGTAATACAATCCGCCTGTTCTTTATTCCCTAGAGATATAGCGAGGCTGCCACTCTCATCCTACTGTCAACTACCGTTTTCATGCCTTCGGAAACCCTATTGCAAATACTCCGACAGCAGCTGCACGATCTTATCTTTTTCTGCTATTTCTTCCTTAGTCAAAGCGGGATAGGGCTCTTTGTTCCAAGGATATTCTAAACGCTCTTTCCGAATCTGTAAAAGCAAAAGCTGTTCCGCCCCTTCGCCATTGGATTCTGAAAATGCCTTTACTCTATCAAAAGGCAGGATTTCATTCTTCTCCACCAGCATAGGGCTTTGGAAAATGCCCTCCTCCGCCATTTGCAGAAGCATCTCCCTAGCCCGCTCTTCCCTCTCATCATGCAGGAAGCTTTGCTCCAAATACACATAGTCGGTGCCGGACCATTTTAGGAACCAGGCAAAGTAGAGGGGGGAATCGTAAAGTCCCGGACTTCCTCCGGAGCCCTCCACATCCGTAATACTTTGCACATTACAGGGGATTCGGTAACATTCCGGTGTCTCTGCAAAGGCCAAAACATGGTGCCTCGGATTTTTTGCCATTTCCGAAAAGACAGGAAGGCTGCCCTTTTCTCCTTGATTTTCCAGTTCCACCAAGGCATGGTCATAATAGCCCTTGTTGGCCAAGTCAATGGGGGTGAAGCCCACTGCCCCCGCCCAGCTGGTGGTGATGGTAGTAAGAAATGCTGCAAGATAGAAGGGAAAGAAGGCAAAGGCTTTTAAAAGAAAAGCCGAAAGCTTGGAGCCCTTTGCATTTTCTTTTTGAAAATCTTTCTGGAGTGTAATGTCCTCTTGCTTGATTTCCTCCTGATTGATTTTCTCCGAAGTACTTTCTTCTTGAGAACTTATTTCCGGAGCACTTCCCATACTAAAGCAAAGAAGTAATGCCAAACTTTCCCATAAAATATAGTAATTTCCGTCAATCTGCCAAAGCATCACAAAGCTCAGCAGAGAAAATGCCATTATCACAAGGAAGGACAGGGCAAGGGGAAGGTAGTCCCAAAGAGAAGCTTCCCCACTCTCCCTACGAAGAAAGGCTTCTCTTCCCGCTAAACATTTTCTTCCTAAGGAAAAGCACTGCCAAACCGCGAAGACTAAAATCAGCGGAAAAAGCACGCCGCTCCAGGCAATGGCTACGTGCTCCATATCCTCTCCCACCGGATAAAAGAGAAAAGAAAAGAGTCTACGGAAAAAGGAAAATGTACTTTCCGAAAGGGAAAGCTCTCCGCTGTAATCCACATGGGCATCTAAGTTAAAGGGCCAGTTTACCTGAAAGCCTATCGCCTTGAAAATGCCGGTAAAGGTGGTGGAAAAGGGAAGCCCCGTAATCAAGAAAGTCCGAAGGGTAATCAGTCCTGTATAGACTACAGAAAACAGGACAAAGGGAAGCTCCGAAGTCCACTTCTCTCCCTTCGCCTGAATTGTATTATGATTTGTATTGCTATTTATGCCGGTATTCCCATTGATGTTGATGTTTTCTTTCGTATTCACCTTTGTATTCCTCTTCCCGAAACACTCCAAAAGCATGGTGAAGAGAAAAACGATTCCCAGAAGGGTAGAAAAAACCACCGCCGTAGGCTTAAAGCTGTAGCTGAAAAAGAGCAGAAAGCAGCTTTGCAGTCTCTTTCCTTTTAGGAAGAAATACAAGGCAGAGAGCTGAAGCAAAAGGGTAAATAAATCCGTTTTCATGGTAAGGGACATATTCCCCACAGACGATAAAAGAAAGAAACAAAGTATACCGATATAAAGCTTCTTTCTGTTTTTCTGAAAATGAAAGAGAAGCAAGCCAAAAACCAGAGCCAAGGCCAGATAGGCCCAAAGACTGAAGGACAAAAGAAAGCCATAGCCCGGAAGGTAATTTAAGGGATAGGTCAAAAGCTCCAATCCTTTGGGATAGCTGTAAACGCTGTTGATTTGCCCGTGGGCAGAGAAAAAGCCCTCCGGAAACAGGACATAAGCACTTCTCAGTCCATAGCGAAGGGAGTCATAATCCAATGCCACATTGCTGCGGTTCATTTGCAGGATAAAAAAGGGAAGGGCAAAGGCCAAGGGATACAGCGCCCCCTCCTGAAAGTCCTTTTCTAAAAAGGCCAAAAACTGTTTTAGGTCTTTAAATATTTGCAAAGGTCTTCCCGTGGTAACAAAGCGAAACAAAAGGGCAAGCACAAAAAACCATAAGCCGGAAATAAGCATTGGCAAAAGCATACGGTGAAGATAGGCAAAGACCAGCGTTGATAAAATAAAGAGAAGAAAGAGAAAGCTAAGAAATGCTCTATTTAATGCTTCTCCGGAAGCTTCCCTGCCGGAAAAAATCCCTTTCCCAGGGGCATCCTGCATTTTCCTTTTGAGTAAAAATCCCATAAAACAGAGAAAGAGATAGGCAAAAAGCCAAAGCATTTCCCGGAACGCATCTTGGGTTTTCTCTTCTAAAAAACGCTCCAGATTGCCGGAGTCACGAAAAAACAAAAGAAAAAAATAAAGGGAAAGAAGACCGATTCCCACACCGGCGATTGTTCTTACAATGCTTTCTCTTCTTCCCTCTGTCATTCCTAAATCCCTTACCTTCTCTTCCTGATTGTGTTGCTAAAGTTCTCACTATTGGTATTTCTGTATTTTAGGCTATTTAGGTAGTTTTTTCAAGACGAAGGACTAAACGAAAAAAATTTTCATATTAAACAGGAGAAATTGCATAAATTAACTCTCGATTTTTTCAAAAAATAAATACAAATTTATAGAACCATGTTACAATCATAACAATCTACAAGTTGGAAAAACAGAAAGGAGATTTTATGGGTGCAAATTGGGTTGTTTGTCTTGTGGTGGTGATTTACCTTCTGGCCATGCTGTTTATCGGCTGGTACTCCTCCACAAAAATCACAAGTAACACGGACTTTATGGTCGCAGGGCGTAGGTTGGGTCCGATGCTGATGGCAGGAACTCTTGCCGCAACGGAAATCGGAGGGGGTAGCTCTCTGGGCGTTGTGCAAAACGGAATGTCCGGTTATGGCTTAAGTGCCGCCTGGTACATCATCACCATGGGAATTGCCTTTGTCATTCTCTCTTTCATGGCTCCCAAGTTCCGTGCCGCCACGGTAAAAACCGTACCGGAGTACTTCCGGAGACGTTACGGAAAATCCTCCGGATTGGTGACAGCAATTATTATGCTGCTTCCTTTAATCGGTCTTACCGCAGGACAGTTTATCGCTTCCTCCGTTATTCTTTCCACCATGCTGGGACTAAGCTATAAGCTTTCCGTAATCATTGTTGCGGTGGTGGTAACGGTTTATTCCATTATGGGCGGTCTTTGGAGCGTAACCCTGACCGACTTCGTACAGGTTTTCCTGATTATCATCGGTATGATGGCGGCAGTGCCCTTCGCCCTCTCCCATGCAGGCGGTGTGGAGGCAGTGATTCAAAATGTTCCTAAGGAAAGCTTGAATCTTTTTGCGGGCTATGACTTCTTCGGTATTCTGTCTCTCGTCATTATGTACGTAGGAACCTTCTCCGTAGGACAGGAAGCGGTTTCCCGTTTCTATGCCGCAAGAGATGAAAAGGCGGCAAAGCAGGGTGCTTGGCTTGCCGCACTGTTAAACTTTATTTATGCTTTTATCCCTACTGTTTTGGGATTGATTGTACTGGCACTAATCAACATGGGAAAATTCTCCGCCGACGAATTTGCTTCCGTTGGCGCACGATATGCCCTACCGATTCTGGCGATTCGCACCATGCCGGCCATCATTTGCGGCCTGCTCTTCTCCGGTGTAATCTCCGCCACCATGTCCAGCTCCGATTCAGACCTTTTGGGAGCAGGCTCCATCTTTGCCAATGACATTTTCAAAATCTTCCTGAAGCCAAATGCCAGCAGCAAGGAAGTTATGAATGTGACCAAGATCACCATGGTTTTGGTGGGTGTGGCTTCCATGTTTATTGCTCTTTTCAACACCCAGAGCATCGTTTCCATCCTGATGTTCTGCTTTACGCTCCGAGCTGCCGGTTCCTTCTTCCCCTATGTACTGGGACACTTCTGGAAGAAGGCCTCCACAGCAGGAACCATTGCTTCTTTGGTGCTGGGAACCATTACCGTAGTCTATCTGGAGCATGTGTCCAAGGGAATGCTCTTCGGCATCCACTTTAGCCAGGCCATTATTCCCGGACTGATTGCCGCATTCTTCGGCTTTATGGTTTTCTCCATCCTCATGCCTCCCGCAAAGGAAGGAACGGAGCTGGCGGAGGAGGCAGACGACTAATCCGGGCACAGGCTTTCGATCAAAATAAAAGATAGGGGAAGAACGAGTTTGAGCTTAACTTTCGGCAGTATAGCTGTAGAAGGTGCAATCTGAGCACGGCGAAATTACCGAAAGCCGGTGAAGTGAAGGACTTTAAAAATCAATATTTGAAGCGACAGATGCAGTATAGGCATGAAAGAGGGCAATCTGAGCCCGTCAGTACTTACTGAAAGCAAGCTAAAGCGAAGCTTGAAGTTAGTGCTGTAAGGACAGACTTTTCATTAGAAAAGTCGTCCTGATACAGACCAACTTCCGAAGGAAGTTGCTTTGCAAAGCAAAGTGAGCAGTGGTTAACA
>CALHIC010000424.1 GCA_938030845.1 uncultured Oribacterium sp.
TGGGGCACGCTCTCGCTAGCTTCGCCACGTAGCGGATACTAAGCGAAAAACTGCGATTCTCTTGTTTTTCGCAAGTACCGACGGGCTCAGACTACCCCTCATTTAGACCTATATTGCCGAAAATCTATTTATTATTTTGATTTTTACAGTCCCTTTTGCATTTAAAAAGAGGAATCGTTTGGTAAAGCAATCAGTAAAGGAGTAATATGCGGGCTGGAAACGGGATAGAGAATTTTTCCAAAAATGTATTTCATGACGGTGTAATGCGGGAACGTTTACCGAAAAATGTATACCAGAAGCTGAAGAAAAGTATGCAGGAGGGCTATGCTTTAAGCCCTGACTTGGCGGATGCAGTGGCTCAGGGAATGAAGGAATGGGCTATTGAACAGGGCGCTACCCACTATACCCACTGGTTTCAGCCCTTATCCGGCATTACCGCGGAAAAACATGAGGCCTTTTTAAGTCCTGTGGGAGAAGGAAAGGTGATGCTGGAATTTTCCGGAAAAGAGCTGGTGCGTTCCGAGGCGGATGCTTCTTCCTTTCCCTCCGGCGGTTTAAGAGCCACCTTCGAAGCCAGAGGCTATACGGTGTGGGATTGTACCAGTCCCGCTTTCCTGAGAAAGGACGGAGAGACCACAACCCTCTGCATTCCTACAGCCTTTTGCTCCTATACCGGAGAGGCACTGGATAAAAAGACTCCCCTTCTCCGTTCCATGGAGGCGATTAATCGGGAGGCTTTACGACTCCTCCGTCTTTTTGGAAATCAAAGCAGCCGCTCCGTTAAGGCGACTGTTGGTGCGGAGCAGGAGTATTTTCTGGTAGACCGGGAAAAATACCTTAGAAGAAAAGATCTGGTTTACACCGGAAGAACTCTTTTCGGCAGAATGCCGGCAAAGGGACAGGAGCTGGATGACCATTATTACGGCGTTATCCGGAAGAGAATTGCCGCCTTTATGGGGGATATGGATCAGGAGCTTTGGGCTTTAGGGGTTCCTGTAAAGACCGAGCACAATGAGGTGGCTCCTGCCCAGCATGAGATGGCGCCCATGTTTGAGGAAGCCAATTTGGCGGTGGATCACAATCAGCTGGTAATGGAAAATCTAAAGAAGGTGGCTTCCCGTCATGGTTTGGAGTGCCTTCTTCATGAAAAGCCCTTCGAAGGCATTAACGGTTCCGGAAAGCATAACAACTGGTCCTTGTCCACCGATGACGGCATCAATCTGATGAATCCGGGAGAAACACCCCATGAGAATGTGCAGTTCCTTCTGGTTTTGGCTTGTGTTTTAGCTGCTGTGGACAACCATGCGGATTTGCTTAGGATGTCTGCGGCAAATGTGGGAAATGACCATAGACTTGGGGCGGATGAGGCGCCTCCTGCTATTATTTCCTGCTTTTTGGGTAGCCAGTTGGAGGAGGTAGTAGCCCAGCTCATCGGAACAGGCTATGCTACGAAATCCACAAAGGGAGAGCATATCAATACCGGTGTACGTTCTCTTCCGGATGTGGCAAGAGATGATACGGATAGAAATCGTACCTCGCCCTTTGCCTTTACCGGAAACAAGTTTGAGTTTCGTATGGTGGGCTCCTCCGATTCTATTGCCGGTGCCAACATTATCCTGAACACCATTACGGCGGAGCAGTTTAAGCTGGCAGCGGATTTTCTGGAACAGCAGGAAGACTTTGAAACGGCGGTACATGATTATCTGAAGAAGCTCTTAAGAGAGCATGAGCGGATTATTTTCAATGGGAACGGCTATGGAAAGGAATGGGTAGAGGAGGCGAAGAGACGAGGTCTTCCCAATCATCCATCTATGGTGGATGCCATCTCTGCCTTGACCACGAAGAAGTCCATCGATTTATTCTCCTCCTTCGGCATCTACACGGAGACGGAGCTTAAAAGCCGGGAGCTAGTGGAGTACGAACATTACAGTAAGGTGATTTCCATTGAGGGAAGAGCCATGGTGAATATTTCCGGAAAACAGATTATTCCGGCAGCG
>CALHIC010000425.1 GCA_938030845.1 uncultured Oribacterium sp.
AAAAACCATTTTTGCCTGAACCATATAACTGGAAAACTTATGGAGATATGAATGTAGAATTTTGGAAGAAACATCAAAATACTTCTCTTGAAGACGCTACGGATATGTTTCATAAATCCCATGTTGATGTATTAGCATTAGCTGAAAAATTTACAAGTGAAGAATTATTTTCCAAAGGTGTCTATAAGTGGACAGGTGGGAGTACATTGGGTTCCTATTTTGTAAGTGCAACATCAAGTCATTATGATTGGGCTATGAAAAAGTTAAAAGCTCATCAGAAAAACTGTAAATCAAAATAGCCGGAATAGGATAGTAAAGTGCATTTTACAAAAGTAAAAGGAATACTATTTTCAAAGAATGGAATGAATTTGTTCAAAATCTCAAATGGCTCTGCAGCAACAAAGAGAAGAAATGAAATTGGAAAGAAGAGTTGAAAGCAAGCAACAAAGAGAATTAGAGAAAAAGAGAAAGTTTCAATTAAAACAAGAAAAACGAAAACAAAAACATAGAGGAAAATAGATTATGTACCAAAAGCCAGTAAGTCAATCGGATTTACTGGTTTTTTGTGATTTAAGGGGCTCTGGAATGAAAAATAGGACGACTTATTTGGGGATCATCCGATAAATTCATGGGGGTGTAGGCGAAGTGGGGGCGGAGATGGTATAATTGGGAAATAAAGTAAAAAGGCATGTTCCAGGAAGGGGAAGGCAGTGAATCAGTTGTTTAGAAGTTTTCTGTCGAAGAAGACGGTCAGTCGTTTTCGTGAAATCGTTGAGTTTTTAGCTGAAAAGGCAGAGTTGACAGAGGAGGTTCCAGCTAAAGTGGAACGAAATCCTGTTGTGCCAACGGTTGTCGTGCTGGCACTTGCCATCATTTTCTATCGGAGTTCGTTTACTTGGGTTCCGTTTCAGACATTGATGGACCAATTTGGTTGGTTTTCTATCGGAATTCCCGTTCTCTTTATTTTGATTTGTGTTAATTCGGTCTTATTGTTAGATCAATTATGGATTCAAAAGGATTTAAAACAAGAATTAAAGAACTTAGTGACTTTTGCTGAGCAGGTGGTCGCTCGCTTGAGGGAAGAGGGGCGCACGGAACTGGCAGAGGATATCGAAGATGTAGAAGTGCTGATGGCGGACTATAAGGACCGATTTGGATTTTAGGAGGAAATAAGATGACCACATTTAATACTATAGAAGAAGCCTTAGAAGATTTACGCCAAGGAAAAATTATTTTAGTTGTTGATAGCCCAGATAGGGAAAATGAAGGTGACTTTATTTGTGCTGGAGAGTTTGCAACCTTAGAAAACATTAACTTCATGGCAACGCATGCTAAGGGTCTCATTTGCATGCCAATGGCTGAAGACTATGTAGAAAAGTTAAGAATTCCTCAGATGGTCACCCATAATACAGATAATCATGAGACAGCATTTACAGTGTCTATTGATCATATTTCAACCACAACAGGGATATCTGCAAAAGAACGTTCTATCACAGCTTTGGCCTGTGTGGATGATGAGGCAAAGGCTGCCGGCGGGCTTCATATTGTAGGTACAGAGCGTCACGAGTCTCGAAGAATCGACAATCAGTTAAGAGGTCGTGCCGGAAGACAGGGAGACCCGGGACAGTCCCAGTTCTTCATTTCTTTGGAAGATGATTTAATGCGTCTCTTCGGTTCCGAGAGATTGATGGGCATGTTTGAGGCTTTGGGTGTACCGGATGGAGAACAGATTCACCATAAGATGCTTTCCAATGCCATTGCCAAGGCACAGGAAAAGATCGAGTTAAACAACTACGGCATCCGTGAAAACCTCTTAAAGTATGATGAGGTCAACAACGATCAAAGAGATGTTATCTATACCGAGAGAGAAAAGGTATTGGAGGGGGACAATATGCGTCCTCTCATCGTACGCTTTATCACGGATACGGTGGATAATTATGTTGCCGAGTGTATCGGAGAGGGACAGACTCCCAAGGAATGGGATTTGTCCGGCTTAAATGACACTTTGATGAGCATTATTCCTTTAAAGAAGTTAAGACTTACGGAAGAGGAATATGAGAACATGACCGGAGATGAGCTGAGCCAGAGATTGAAGGAAGAGGCCATTCGTCTTTATGAGCAGAAGGAGGCGGAGTTCCCGAATCCTGAGCAGATGCGAGAGGCGGAGCGAGTAATTCTTTTGAAGGTTATGGATCAGAAGTGGATGAGCCATATCGATGACATGGATATCTTAAGAGACGGTATCGGTTTGCAGGCATACGGACAGAAGGATCCGCTGGTAGAGTATAAGATTGCCGGATATGAGATGTTCCAAAATATGATGAGAAGCATTCAGGAAGAAACCATCAGAGTGTTGTACCAGATTAAGCTGGAGCAGAAGGTAGAAAGAGAGCAGGTGGCAAAGCCATTGGCTACCAACAGAGATGAATCTGCGGTAAGAAGTCCGAAGCAAAGAGAAGGCAGAAAGATTTATCCCAACGATCCATGCCCCTGCGGTTCCGGAAAGAAGTATAAGCAGTGCCACGGCGCGAACCTCTATCAGAAGAATTAATTGCTCTTCAGAGGAGTCGTTGCAGTAAGAATTAAGATCCAAAAGCAAGAATCAATAGAGTAAATAGTAAGAAGAGCATGAGAAAGGAGCCTCTGTGATCGAGTTTGATCAATTTAAAACAGAACTTTCCTCCAAGGAAGAGCCCTTGCAGCAGTTGGAAGCGGCGTTGGATTTGGATAGAAAGAGAAAAAGAATCATAGAGTTGGAGCGTATGATGGAGGAACCTGATTTTTGGGGGAATCCGGAAAAGGCCAACAAGCTTTCCACAGAGGCAAGACATTTAAAGGATGAGCTGGAAAGTTTTTCGGAATTGAAGGGGGATTTTGAAGATATCGAAGCTCTGATTCAGATGGGAAAAGAGGAAAATGATGAATCTGTAATTCCGGAAATTCGGGAATTGTTGGGCAACTTTTCCGAAAGATTGGACCGTATGAATACGACTCTTCTCTTATCCGGAGAATATGACAGCATGAATGTTATCCTTCGCTTAAATGCCGGAGCAGGAGGTACGGAGGCCAATGACTGGGCCGGTATGCTTTATCGAATGTACACCAGATGGGCGGAACGCCACGGTTTTACGGTGAAGATTTTAGACTATCTGGACGGGGATGAGGCCGGCATTAAGTCCGTTACCATGGAGGTGGTGGGAGAATATGCTTACGGCTATCTTCGCTCCGAGTCCGGTATACACCGTCTGGTGCGTATTTCCCCCTTTAATGCCCAGGGAAAGCGTCAGACTTCCTTTGTATCCTGTGACGTTATGCCGGATATTGAGACGGATATTGACATTGAGATTCGGGAAGAGGACATTAAGATGGAGGTTTTCCGTGCCTCCGGTGCAGGTGGACAGCATATTAACAAGACCTCCTCTGCAGTTCGTCTGATTCATATTCCCACCGGCTTTGTGGCAGCCTGCCAGGAGGAACGTTCTCAGCTACAGAACAAAAATAAAGCCATGCAGATGTTAAAGACTAAACTCTATCTGAAGGAAAAGGAAGAGCAGGAAGCAAAACTTGCGGGCATTCGAGGAGAAGTAAAGGATAACGGCTGGGGGTCCCAGATTCGTTCTTATGTTTTACAGCCCTATCGTATGGTAAAAGACCTGCGTACCGGGGAAGAAAGCGGTAATACGGATGCGGTTTTGGATGGAGACATCGATCGTTTCATTTCCGCTTATCTGAAGTGGATGCAGTTGGGCTGTCCGGATCGAAAGATTGCGGGAAATGACTAAAACAGGAAAAGTTTCTTAGGAGAAGAAAGGGGCGAATGAGATGAAGATTGCTATCATGGGCTACGGAACCATCGGATCCGGCGTGAAAGAAGTGCTGGATATGAACAGAGCACAGATTGAGAAAAAGGGTGGAGAAAGTATTGAAATAAAGTATATTCTGGCCAGAAAAGAGCATATTCCCGGTGTGGAAGATGCCTTGGTCACTACAGATTTTTCTGTCATTGAAAATGATCCGGAAGTGGAGCTTGTGGTGGAATCTATCGGAGGAATTCATCCGGCTTACGAGTATATTAAAAGCTGTCTGGAAAAGGGCAAGCATGTGGTAAGCTCTAATAAGGCGGTGGTGGATGCCTGCGGTTCCAAGCTGATTCGTACGGCTAAGGAGCATAACTGCAACTTCTATTTCGAGGCTTCTGTTGGAGGCGGAATTCCGGTTATTCGTACCCTTTATCATAACTATGCCGGAGAAAATGTGACGGAAATTACCGGTATTTTAAACGGTACCACTAACTTTATCTTAACCAAGATGAGAGAGGAAGGCTCCAGTTTTGAAGACACCTTAAAGGAAGCGCAAAGACTGGGCTATGCGGAAAGAGATCCCTCTGCGGATATTGACGGCTTTGATACATCCAGAAAGACTGCCATCCTCCTTTCCATGACCTCCGGCAATCGTTGCCGCCATGAGGACATTTACACGGAAGGAATCCGTAATGTCAGTGATATTGATATGGCTTACGCCAAGGCCTTAGGATACAGCATTAAGCTTTTGGGTTCCGTACAGACTGTGGAGGACAAGTATTTTGCTTATGTAGCCCCCATGATGGTGGAGGAGCAGGATCCTCTTTACCCGGTAAATGGAGTTTACAACGGTATTCGTATTGTAGGAAACTGTCTGGGAACCACCATGCTTTATGGTATGGGAGCCGGTAAGCTGCCTACTGCCAGTGCGGTAGTTTCCGATATTATTGCGGCAGTGCGTCATAAAAGTAATTTCCAGGGAATCGGCTGGTCCGATAAAATGATTGAAATTGAGCCCATGGGCGGAAACGCTTTCCGTTATTTCCTTCGTATTGAAGGGACGGAAGAAGGAATTGAGAAGGAGTTAAAGAGCTATTTCGTAGAGGATGGAAAGGTAAAGGTTCATGTTCTTCCCGGACGGAAGGATGAATTTGCCATCATTTCCGATATTCTTTTCGAAGAAGATTTTCTGTCTCGTCTTTCCGCCTTCGAGGATGAAACCGGAAGGAGAGTATTCCACTACCTTCGTGTAAATTCCGGTTCAGAGGAATAAGAAGATATCGTCGGCTAGCCGCAGCAGAAACGAGAGCTTCTTTTTGGGAATATCGCTTGTATGGAACTCGATGACATAGGTCTTGCCTACGCCATCGGGTAAGAATAAAAAGAAACGCTGGCGTCTAAGGCACCAGCGTTTTTTGTGAATAGGAGCATGGGATGGAGTGGATTAGCAATAGTGAGGAAGAAAGCTATCAGTTGGCCTTTCGCCTGGGACGGAAGGCCCAAAAAGGCGAGATTTATTGCCTGGAGGGAGACCTTGGAGTAGGAAAGACCGTCTTTGCCAAGGGCTTTGCCAAGGGCCTGGGTGTTTCGGAAAATGTAGATTCCCCCACCTTTACCATCGTGAAGGAATATCAGGGGAGAGAAAAGCTCTATCATTTCGACCTCTACCGTATCGTAGATCCGGAGGAGCTTTGGGAAATCGGCTTTCAGGACATGCTTTCAGGGGAAGGCATTGCTTTAATGGAATGGGCCAGTCAGGTCAGGGAGGATATTCCTCCGGAAGCCAAATGGATTTATATTGAGAAGGATTTAAGTCAGGGATTTTCCTTTCGGAGAATCCGCATGGAAGACAGCGATGAAGAGAAGTAGAGTAAGAAAAAACTATGATAGTTTATGGAAAAACTCTTTAACAGAGAATAGGAAATAGAGCAATATATGATATAGAGTAATCTGTGAAATAGAGCAATCTGTAAAAGAAAAGGACAAAAAATGATAAGCTTAGCATTAGACGCCTCCGGGAGAGTTTCCGGTGTTTGTCTTGTAAAGGATGGACAGATTTTAGGAGAGATGGATTTACAAATCGGACTCACCCATTCCGAAACCTTACTGCCTCTTTGCATCAGTCTTTTGGAGCATTGCAAGGTATCTTTAGAAGAGGTGGATCAGATTTTCCTTTGTAAGGGTCCCGGCTCCTTCACCGGACTTAGAATCGGAGCAGCAACAGGAAAGGGATTGGCTTTGGCCGGAAATATTCCCCTCTATGGAATCAGTACCCTGGAAATGCTGCAGGAAAATCTTAGCTTTTTACCCAATCCCATCCATGTGCTTTTGGATGCCAGAAGAGGACAGGTCTATACCGCCTCCTATCGTTTGGGGCAGTGTATTTCTCCGGAAAGGGCGGTAAGCATTGAAGAGCTTCTTGCCTTTTCGAAAGAGCTTGATGGGCAGCAGATTTTCTTGGGAGACGGCATTTTCCCCTATAGAAAGCAAATTGAAGAGAGCCTTAAGAAGGAACGCTGCCTGTTCCCCAACCCTCAGAATGCCCTGCAAAGAGCTGCTTCCCTGGCATTACTGGGAGAAAAGAAAAAGGCGGAGGGCTTGGAAGCGGGATTTCATCTGGAGTATTTAAGGAAGCCTCAGGCAGAAAGAGAAAAGGAAGC
>CALHIC010000426.1 GCA_938030845.1 uncultured Oribacterium sp.
ACTCCTCCGGGGTCAGTCCTTTTAGTTTAACCTGACGCCTTTGTGTGTTCCAGTATGTAACATATGCGTCCAAATCTACTTTGAAAGACTCAAAGTTAGGCCACGTTCTTCCTCGGAAAAACTCATCTCTCATTTCATCTTCATCGCTGAATTCAGCATTTCCAAAATTCCTTTTTCCTTGATCAAAGCAATGCCCTGTTCTTCGTCTCCCAGCACAATAATACTGTCCCCGGGATTAATATCAAATATCTGACGGGCTTTGACAGGGATCACAATCTGCCCCTTATCACCAACCTTGACCATTCCGAAAATGTGCTTTCCTTTTGGCGGAACGCCCAGTCCTAGATTATCTTCATTCTTTTTATCATAGGAAATCAGATCGTCTATGGTGACCCCGAAGACATTCGCAAGGCGTTTGCATTTTTCGATATCCGGAAAAGACTCTCCTGTCTCATATTTTGAGAGGGTCTGGCGGGAAACACCGATCATGTCCGCCAGTTCTTCCTGGGAAAAATCATGGTATTTTCTAAGTTCTACTAAATTCTCGGCAAAGCTCATTTCTTTCTCTCTCCTTGGATTCCCAGAACGCACCAGCGGAGTACCGGAATGCGGCTGATGATTTCATATAATACGATTGCACCTGCAAAACCAGCTGCGGCTGTGAGCAGATAGACTACCAGAGGTGCAAGGTTCGGGAGGTATTTTTTCAAGTAGAAGGCAGTCGCTGCGATCGGCAGGTAATGGAATATATAGAGTCCCCAGGACTTTGAGCTCATCCAGCAACTAAAACTGTTTACAAAATTACCCCATTTCTTCATAAAGGCCAGAACGCCCAAAGTACCCAACCATGCAAAAGCGTTACAGCAGAAGGTATCGAGCACTTCATGGTCCGGGTAGGATTTCCCCCAGTAAAGAATGGTGAATACAAGCCCTGCAATCAGGCCTGCTGCCGTGAACAGGGTCCAGTGCTCTTCCATTCTCTCCATCACAGATTCGTGAGACATGACAAAATATCCGATGAAGAATCCTGTTCCATAAATGCCAAATCGGTATACGACGATGATTGGTGTATTGAGGACCTGGGCGGCTCCGTATATCAGGAAGGTAAAAAGGAAAAGAAGGATACAGTTTGCCTTCTCACCTAGGCGGTAGAGTCTGTCCTTCTCGATCTTACGGACCCAAAGGAGGGCCAAAATCAGGCACCAGAGCAGCTGAACATACCAGAGTGGGCCAATTCCACTGGCCGCCATGATCAGAAAAAGCACCGGCTTCGGAAGGGCTCCCATCTGGTCAAAGGCACCGGCAATCTGCATGTTGTAATATCCCAGGATCCACTGGAATACAACAAGTCCTATTGTGGAAGGTACCAGAAGTTTTCGCGTCCTTGCCTTAAAGAAAATCTTCGTATTCTTCCGCTCCAATTCGAATCGGGCTGCCATCCCTGAAACTACAAAAAGCAGCAGCATGAACCAGGGATATACCAAATACAGGAATGTATCCTGGGGCTGAAAATCCCAGAATGGTCCAATGACAGCGTAATCTGTGACACCGTTATACATGTAAATGACATGATAGATAACAACGAGAACTACTGTGATCCAGCGAACATTATCAAGGTATGTCTTTCTCATATTTATACTACCTTTGCTAGAATAATTAACATTTCTAAGCCAAGTATAAGTTGGTACATTTCCCCAATCCACCAAGTAGCATTTACATTTTATGAGTACTTTGGTTAAATTTCGTGGCGTAAAATTCAACCATTTCACACTTAATCACTAACATCAGCCTTTCCGGTCCTGATCCAATGTCCCTCCTGTATCGCAGCAAAGGTTGCTACAACACATGCGAATGCTCCACTATAACGTAGGTCGATTCGTGCAAATGTTAGTGGTAAGAGAAAAAGTATCACACCGGTAATCTTATTCATCACGCTGTGCACTGCGGGATATTTTTTGTTCACCATGAAACCTAAAATGATATTGATTATCTTGATTATCCTTAAATAGTAC
>CALHIC010000427.1 GCA_938030845.1 uncultured Oribacterium sp.
GGTCCGATTCCGATTTTCACACAGTCCGCCCCCGCCTCTATCAGCGCTTTCGTAGCCTCTTTGGTGGCAACATTTCCGGCGATAAGAGGAAGGTCTGGATACTTTTCCTTTAGCAAACGAATACAGGAGATAACATTTTGGGAGTGTCCATGGGCAGAATCCAAAACAACCACGTCAACATGAGCCTTTATAAGCTCTGCCGCCCGATCCAATACATCCGTAGTAATACCCAGAGCAGCACCGCAAAGAAGTCTTCCCTGCTTATCCTTCGCCGCATTGGGATATTTAATCTGCTTCTCAATATCCTTGATGGTAATTAAGCCCTTTAAATTCCCCTCATCATCCACAATGGGGAGTTTTTCCACCTTGGCATGAGCCAAAATGGACTTGGCCTCCTCCAGGGTTGTCCCTTCCTTTGCGGTAACCAGATTTTCCGAGGTCATGCAGGCGGAAATCGGACGATTAAAATCTTCTTCAAAAACAAGGTCACGGTTGGTGATGATGCCGATGAGCTTCTTTCCTTCCGTAATCGGCACACCGGAAATCTTAAACTTCGCCATTAAGTCGTTGGCATCCTTCAGGCTATGATCCTTGGTGAGGGAAAAGGGATCTGTAATAACGCCATTTTCCGAACGCTTCACCATGTCTACTTCTTCCGCCTGGGCCGTAATCGACATATTCTTATGGATAATGCCGATTCCTCCGCATCTTGCCATGCCGATGGCCATCTGATGCTCTGTAACGGTATCCATTCCCGCAGAAATAAAAGGAATGTTCAAACGAATCGTCTTCGTCAAATACGTGCTTAAATCCACCTCATTCGGCACAAGGTCTGAATAATGCGGAACCAGTAAAACATCATCAAACGTAATTCCTTCCCCTATGATTTTCGCCATATTTCCCTCTTTTCTTACAATCGGACAAATGTATCGAAAGATATTTTTTCAGTACTATAACATGGGCGATTTTGAAAAACAATATTCTTAGTACTCCCGGATGGAGTAAACTTACTGTCAGTTAGCGAGCTTCAAAAATACGCCTTGATAAAGGTCTTCAACTTTTCAATTATCTTATTATCATTTTTATGTCATGTCAAAATTTTATAATAAATGAAGGTGGATGTGCGGGTAACCAAAACAACTATTGAAATTTTTTACAACAAAAACCGCATTGCCTCCCACCGTCGCCTAGGCGGCCGCAAAGGGCAGTACAGTACTGTCACGGATCATATGCCGGAAGACCACCAGAAGTATCTGGAATGTAACTCTGTACTTTTAAATGCTGATTTAAAAACCCCTTCTCAGTAAATTTTGTTTCCATCGCATCTCCCCTCGGGCTTATTTTTCAGTTATTTCCGGTTTATTCTTGTTTTTTATAAAAATAGTTGTTTCAACCGCTATTACCGTGATGATTGAGCAGATTATGTTGACAAGAAACATGTTCTGGTTAAATGCTGTTCCCTGTCCTTTCCCACTTTGCATAACTATCTCATATATTGGTAGGCCAAAGATATTCACGGTGTATTCATTAAAATTATCCTTATAGAAAGTCGAGTAGCCTAAAAAGATTAAAATGCAACACAAAATTACCGAGAATACCATTCCTGCAACTAATTCTAAGATGATACGTAGCCCTTGCTTATTTTTCATTGTTTTTCCCTCCACTGTAAATAAATCTTTTATTTTCTCTAATAATACAGATGCACAAAACTATAGTGCTTATTACCAAGTACACTGCAGATATTAGTAAAAAATCCTTGTCCCAGAATTTCTCCATATTCCAAATGTCAAAGAAGTCATTCATTGCATACTTTATTGGCAAATATGAAGATATATTTCGGAATAACTGTGGTATTTGATCGATAGATATGAACACGCCACAGAACATATATAAAACAAACATTACGACTAGCCCTAGAGTCATTAAAATCTGCGGATTTTTAAATACATAGGCAAATATGCCACCAATAATCATAGCTATAACAATAGCTATGAAATATTGTATAATAAAAGAAAGAAAATGACCTATGGACGGAAATTTTAGTCTCCAAAACAAAAAAGCAACTAATATATTAATAGCCATGCTTATCATTGCCAGTATGAAATGAGCCAGTACATCACCTACGAACATTTTACTTGTATTTACTCCAAAAAAATTCAAGCGTTCTATGCTTTTATTTTCAAAGGAATTGCCTATCCACATTGGGAAAGAAATTAAAGCGAGAGGAAGGATTCCCATTCCAATAGCGGTTCCATAGCCCCTCCATAAACCCGTAACGTATAGTTTCTTAATTATCTGTAATGCCATGACATGGCAATTGTTTTTTTGAAATAGCCTCCAAAGCTTTTGCAACTCTGGAGACAGATGTGATGGAGTAAGCCTTTTACCAAAACTTCTAATAGTGATACAATATCCATGA
>CALHIC010000428.1 GCA_938030845.1 uncultured Oribacterium sp.
TGGAGCGAGTTCCTGCCGCAAGAGCTTCAAAAAAACTATACCTTACAGGATGTGGCAAAGTTTACCCGTTATTATCTGGAAGATTATCCGGTGCGTACCTATGTGGTTCCGGAAGGCTTATTGATTATCGGACAAAAGAAAGAGCAGATTTGGAAATATACTCTGGAATATGATGAGAATGCTGTTCGAAATCTTATAGAGCTTCTACCGCTTCTTTTTCTCGCAAATGCGGTCATTCTTGTTTCCGTTCCAATATGGATACAGAAGAAACGGGCAAAGCAAAAAGAGGAAGAGCGTACGGAATGGATTGCCGGGGTTTCCCATGATATTCGAACGCCCCTTGCGATTGCTCTGGGAAATGCGGAAATGATTGCGGCTACCACGGAATCGGAAGAAATCAAAGATCGCGCGCTAAGGATTGAGAAGCAGGGACTTCGTCTTCGTCGCCTTGTAGAGAACCTGAATCTTTTCAGTAAGCTTTCTTTTGGCTATGGGAACTTGGAAAAGGAAAAAATCCAAGTGAGCCGTTTTCTTCGAAAGACGATTACGGAAATGCGGAATCAAACAGAGGATGAAAGGGTGCAGTTCAACTTGGATATTGAGGAAGATTTGCAGGGTCTGGAACTGTGCTTCAATGAAAATCTGATGGAAAGAGCATTGATGAACTTATTATACAATGCAGTGCAACATAATCCGGAGGGATGCGAGATAACAGTTAAGTTATATCAGGATGAGAAAGCCCACGTGTTTCTCCATGTGGAGGATAACGGTTGCGGTTTAGAGAAAGCCGCTCTGGAAAGACTGAACCGGAAAAACTATGAGTGGGAGCCCAGTACAGGACAGCATGGATTGGGATTGAAAATTGTAAAACAGGTGATCAGCCGGCACCGATGGAAGGTGCAGTTTGCAGAAGGAAGTCAGGGCGGATTTTTGTGTCGCATACAGATGAGATAAAAATGCTTACCAAGGGATAAAAAGTTGTAGGAAGAGCAACAAAGTATATCCGGTTGAAATAAAAAATCATATTAAATTGACTCGCTTTGTGCAAAGGTCTAAGATATCCCTGTATAAGTAAAAGGAGGGTGAAAGATATGATTTTAAACAACGAGAAGAAATTGAACCCTACGACAAAGACCGCCGGTGTGGAGCAAGAATTTCAGAAAATTGCCGCAAAAGAAGCTTCTTCGGTCTTACAGGAATTAGGCTGTACGACAAATGGAATCAGCGATGAAGAACGAGAAGAAAGACTCGCGAAATACGGCTATAACGACCTTTCCGCCATGCAGAAGCATGGCGTATTCTATTTTTTATTTCACAGCTTTACCGATGCTTTTATTATTGTTCTGCTTGTTTTGGCTGTTGTGACCTTTGTTGTGGAAAGGGATATTCTGTCCGGAGTCATTATCCTGGCACTGGCCTGTATGAGTGCGGTGATTCGATTTACCCAGGACTACGGCTCCTATCTGGATATGCAGAAGCTAAAGGATATGGAGCACGATACGGTAAGAATCCGGATTCCGGGAAAGGACGGCACGGAAATAAGAGAAGTGCCGGTGGAAGAGGTGGTACCCGGGGATATACAGCTCATCGGCTCAGGAGATATCGTGTGCGGAGATCTCTATCTTCTGGAAAGTAGAGACTTGTTTCTTTCGGTTTCCGCCTTTACGGGAGAATCCATTCCGGTGGAGAAATATACCGGAGTGGATCAGAGAACTGTTAATGCAGCGGAATTAAACAACCTCTGTTTAGGTGGTTCTACGGTGAATTCCGGCACCGGAGTCGGCATCGTGGTGCGGACCGGAAAGAATTCCTATCTGGGGAAAATTTCCTCCACCATCCATACACAGAAGAAAGAAACCGATTTTGATAAGAGCTTATCGAAGATAACAAGAATCCTGATTAGCTACATGATTGTGGTGGTTCTTTTTGTATTGCTTATTAACGGCCTGGTGAAGAAAAACTGGTTGGAAGCCTTTTTATTTTCCATCTCCGTTGCGGTAGGTATTACCCCGGGAATGTTACCGATGATTGTGAACGGAACCCTTGCCAAAGGGGCAAAGTTCCTGGCAAAGAAGAAGACCATTGTAAAGAACATGTCCGCCATCCAGAACTTAGGAGCCATCGATGTGCTGTGCACCGATAAGACCGGAACCCTTACCATGGACAATGTGGTTTTACAGAAATATATCAATGTAAATGGCGAAGATTCCTATGTGGTTTTGAATTATGCATGGATGAATGCCTACTATTCTACAGGGGTAAAAAACCTGATTGACCGGGCCATCCTATCCTACGGTGCGGAAAGCGATGTGCAAAAATACGCCGGGGGTTATGTGAAGTCCGATGAAATTCCCTATGATTTTGAGCGTCGGAGAATGAGTGTGGTGATATCCAATCCGGGTGGGGAGCATCTGGGAGAGGAGACAGAAGAAATTCTTCCCAAACCCCAGGATGAGGTTTTGATTACCAAAGGGGCATTGGAATCCGTACTTTCCTGTTGCAGCCGTATTCGGGTGAAGAAGGAATATAAGGATATTCAGGAAGAAGACCTTCAGAAGATTAATGCCCTTTCCGAGAAACTAAATCATGAGGGAATGCATGTTATCGGTGTCGCAGCAAAGAGGAAAAATGCGGGTGACACCGCCGTTTTCCATGCGGAAGACGAAACCGACATGACCTTCTTGGGCATTATCGCCTTCCTGGATCCGCCCAAGCCGGATGCCAAGGAAGCCATTCACGGACTGTATGATGCGGGAGTGCAAGTCAAGGTCATATCCGGCGATGCCCCCGTTGTGGTGGAACACGTATGTAAGCTGGTGGGTATGAAGGTAGGAGAGCAAAATGCGGTAACAGGCTCCGACTTGGAAAAGATGAGTGAGGAAGAGCTGTCCCGTGTTGTGGAGAAAAATGACATTTTCGCCCGTCTCTCTCCCATGCAGAAGCAGCGTGTGGTGGACGCTCTTCGGAAAAACGGACACGTGGTGGGCTATATGGGAGACGGTGTAAATGACGCCCCCAGCCTTCATGATGCGGATGTAGGAATTTCCGTGGACAATGCCACAGACGTTGCGAAAGCCAGTGCGGATATTATCCTCTTGGAGAAGAGCCTAACCGTCATTTTAAACGGTATCTATGAGGGAAGGCGAATTTACGGAAATATTCTGAAATACATGAAGATGGCATTATCCGGTAACTTTGGAAATGTGTTCTCCGTATTGATTGCTTCGATATTCTTGCCTTTTTTGCCCATCCTGCCCCTGCAGATTTTGATTCAGAATCTGATTTATGACTTTACTCAGATCGCGATTCCCTGGGACAATGTGGACGAAGAATTCCTGCAGAAACCTCATAAGTGGAACAGTGCGTCCCTTGTATCCTTTATGAATGTGATGGGCGGTATCTCCTCCGTATTTGATGTAATGACTTTCCTGGTGCTTTGGTTCCTTTTGGGCTATAACAGCCTTTCCATGCAGAACTATTTCCAGACAGGCTGGTTTGTAGAAGGCTTGATTTCCCAAATCCTGATTGTGCAGTTTATCCGCACTTCGAAGCGACCGATTCTGGATTCCAAGTGCGACTCCAGACTGGCGCTTGCTTCGGCATTGGGCATTTTTGCAGCCATCTCCATTCCCTATCTTTTTGATAACTTGAAAAACACGGTATTTACGGAGATGCCCATGGCGTATTTTGTGTATTTGCTTCTTATTCTTGCACTTTATAGCTTTACCATCGAAACGGTGAAGAAGCTGTATATTAAGAAATATGGGGAGTGGCTATAAGGCAAGCAAGTACTATTCCAGCTCCGTTGTGAAAACAGCAATATCCTTTTGATTTAATTTGTCTAAGGCCTTAATAGTTAACAAGGCAGGCATATCCAGCTCATGTATAAGCTGGATATGCCGGTGACCAGACAATGTAGTGATAAAGGAGAATGGTATTGGGGGACGATTCTGCATACCTCATGAAGTGAAACTCTCCGAGACAGGAGATCTACTTGTTGATATTCCACAGGAGTTTACAGAAAGTATTCACAAAACAATTCCTTGGAATTATCTTCATTCTTATCTCCTCCGACTTAACCATTGTTTTTCCTCGCTGTCGCTGTTCCGAT
>CALHIC010000429.1 GCA_938030845.1 uncultured Oribacterium sp.
TTTCCAACCTGCCCCATGATAACGGAACAAATGCGGATGCCTACAGAGGCCCTGTATATGATTTAACGGATGACGATTACCACTATAGTAAGATTTACATGAAGGACATGAAGGTCTATGATGTGGAGAAGGTGGATAATCCGATTATCCGGTTTGCCAAAAAGGGAGATTATAAGAAGGAATATGCAGAGTATCCTCCTGTAGAAATCTGGTTAAGAAGGAAGGGTACCGGCTTAGATGATTATTTCAAGTACGGAACCTTTAGATTTGACGCCGGAAGAAGAGTGCAGTTTACGCCGGAACCGGGGTATGAGGATAAGTGGGATCTTACCCAGAATAAAGCTTCTCACGTTACTCACTTAAATCAATTGGATTTAGAGAAAGCCTTTGGAAATAATATTGTAGGCCTTCGCCTTAAGCAGGATTCTCCGTATTACAGAACCAGCTTTGACGCGGCATTTACCCTACAAATTACCCCCCAGCCGGCAATGCAAAGTGCCATTGCCACTACTATGGCTCGAACTGATGGCTACAACATCAGCTTTTTAGCGGGAGATGCCACCGGAGAGGTTCGTCAGCTGGGAGTACAGAGGCTGAATAAGAGAGCCGGAGATTACTTCACGGAAGTAGGATACGGTTTAGAGCCTTTAAACATTAACTCTGAGCTTGCAAAGACTAATGCCCCGTATGTAGATCCCCCTGAACGAAGCGAGCAGAGTATGCAGGTATTTGTTCGAGGGTTAAACTGGGGAACCTTCCCCACCAGCCTTCAGCAGGATGAGTACACAGACAAATATGTTCTGAAGAAGGGGGACATCTATGACTTGCTTCCGGCAGGAACCTATGTGGATGAATCATCTATCATAATAGGAAACATGGATCAGGCAGAGATACCGCCGGAAGAAAAAAGATTTGTAAAGGGAAAGGATTATACGGTAGAGTTTAAGAAGAATTGGGAAAACTCCGGACAAACCATGATGATTATTCATCTGACTATTCCGGATGACAAGCAGCATCGTTACTGGGACAAATTCTATAACCGAAGCGGTTGGAGAATGGCTTATACTCTCTGGAATCCCTATACCATTCTCGTATGCCGTCTTCTGCTTGAAAAAAAAACCGTTGGTTTTATCAATATGGATGCCAATACCATTTGGGACGGTAACTATTCCAATGGAAAAACCCCTAATCCCAGCCCTGCATTGCTTGGAAAATATACTGCCAAAAGGGATGAGGCAGCCCATGAAAATGGGGCTTTTACCACCTCTGTAACGAGCTTAACCATGCCTTATGGGCCGGTAACAGTACTGGAGGCAACCTTTAACAATACGGTTTCCACAGAAATCGATTCTCGTTACCTTGGAAATAATGTGAGCTATATGGGAGACCCCTATAATCATAGACTTCTGTATCAGGCGTCTGCCACCAGTAGAACCACGGATTTGGTAATCTTTGATATCTTAGGGGAGGAGAAGGATAGAAACGGAGATTTTACCGGAGTAGATATCAGCAGTATGCTCAGTAAACGCTCCTATGACAAAACCAATGCCAACAACCAGGATACCTTAAAGCCAAGAGTCTTTTATTCTACGGTTATTCCTACTCCGGAACAAAGAGACCTGGGAAAACCCCTGTATGATGCTGCCGGATATGCAGCGGATACCAATCATAATAATCCGAAATTCAGTGACAGTATCTGGAAGGAATGGAACTATGAAAATGAAAGCGCAAATACAGTAGATAGAAAGGAAATCAAGGCCCTTGCCTTTGACCTTCGAACCACTGAAGCAGGAAAGCGTTTTATTCTGGACCAGCAGGGACTCATTTTAGCCAATGTCAATATGGTAGCCCACATGGATCAGAAGAAGATTAAGGTGGAAAACACCAATGTGGCTTATCGTACCGGCATTTTGTTCCCGGGAAATGATGTTCCCCAGAATGTAGCACCGGATACGGTACAGTCCAGCAGTAAGCACCGTCTTGTGGAACCGGTAGTCTTTAATTTACCGGTAAAAAAGGTGTTGGATGTGCCGGCAGGATTAAATGCCCCCAGTATTCAAGGAAAGTTCACCTTTACCTTAAGCGGCGTGGATGGAGCTCCTTTATTGGATGAAGAGGGCAATGCCATCGACACCGTAAAGCGTAATCCGGATGCTAACGGAGGTATGGTGAACTTCGGAAAGATTCGTCTTTTAAAGCCCGGAACGTACCAGTACAAGATTCATGAAAGCGGACAGCATTTGGATGGTGTGCAAAGCGAGGATATGGGAGATAAGTTTATCACCATTACCGTAACGGATCCGAATCACGTAAAGATGGAATCGGATTTACAGCTTAGCGAGACCAACCCGATGACCTTTACCAACGTTTACGGCGTACAGGCTATTGACCCGGAAATCAAGGTGGAAAAATTCCTCAGCGCAACAGCGGGAGTGAAGAAACCGGATATTTCCAATACATTTACCTTCACCTTAAAAAGAGTGAACGGAGAACCAATGCCGGCGGAGGCAGGAACTGCAGACAGCCTGAGCAAGACCAATCCGGATGCTATAGGTGGAGAAGTAAACTTCGGAAGAGTACATATTACCCGCCCCGGAGTATACAAGTACACCGTAACGGAAAGCGGTTTGTTCCCCGGTATCGTAAACGATCCTCGTCCTACCAGAGATATCACCATTACAGTTAATGATTTAGGAAATGGTCATCTTTTTGCCTTGGTAGGAGGAGATGACTTCAACTATACCAATGTCTTTAAGCCTACACCGACACAGGGACAGGTGGATCTTGGAAAGAAGATTTCCGGATTAAAGCCCCCCAAGGCTGACCCCTTCCGTTTTGTACTTCGGACGGAAACCATGGAGATTTCTTCCAACTCCGTTTACTGGACAGATAAGCGAGAAGATCCAATCTTCAATGACAAGGAAATCTTTTTCAATAACGGTAACGGCAACGATACCTTTGAGGAGTATCTGGATCCGGACAACAACGTTATTAGGAATAAGAAAATTGTGAGCAACTCCGATTTGGAAGAAGGTGTTTTATATGGTTCCAGCGGTCTTATTACTGAAGTGAAGCCATCCTTAAGATCTATGCCTAAGGGACTTTTCCAGCCAATGCCGGAGGGTAGCCAGTCTGAAACAGAGATGGTAGTAATCGCCGGAGAAGGACATACGGAATTTGCTCCTATTACCTTCCATGTTCCCGGAAAATACGTGTATACGGTAAAGGAACTAAAGGACGGCATCAACGGATATACTTATGACAACACCGTATATACGGTAGTCTTTACGGTAACCCAGTCTAACGATAGTAAAGAGACTTTAATGGTAAGCAGAAAGATCTACAAGAACGGTGCGGAAGTTTCAGAGATTCTCTTTGACAATAAGTACAATCCCTACAGACCGGGAGGCGGAGGAGGAACGCCAAACAGACCTTCCTTCCCAACACCAAACACCCCGGGAGGTCCGGGAGAACCGCCGGCAGAGCCTGAGAAGCCCACACTTCCGGGAGAACCGGAGAATCCTACACCGGACAATGGAAACAGTATTCCGCCAAGTCCTACAGTACCCAGAACCATCGAGGAGATTCAGAAGCGAATCGGTGAGATTCTCGGTGCAGGACGGAAACGTCCTTTGACCCCGGAGGAAGAGGCGGAGTTAAAGCATTTGGGAGAAGTATTGGGAGCCCTGAGAAGAGCACAATCCCGAAAGGTAAATACGGCAGATGCATCTCATTTGCTTTGGTATGCATTTGCTTCAGCACTAAGCTTTAGCCTTTTGAGCATTTACTACTTCCTAAGAAAGCTAAGGAAGAAAAGATAAAGCAGAAAGCTAAAACCGAAAAGTTAAAGCTCATTCTCTTTTAACTATTGGGAGGAAGTTTCAAAAATAATGAATCGCCTTTTGGCAAGGATTTCGGTCCTGCCAAAGGGCGATTTTTTTTATGAAAAATGGCTGAGAAAGAATTTATTTACAAGTTTCGCAGAAAAACTGCAAAAATAAGTAATAAATATTTACCAAAGCATTTTTAACTGTTATAATGGCGACTGAAAATACGAATACTGAGAATGGAGGTATTCAATTATGCTGATTCAGTTTACAGTTGAAAATCATAGGTCAATAAAAAACAGTGCCGTGATCAGTTTTGCGGCCTCTAAGGATAAGTCATTTGATGAGTATCTGCTTCATCCAGATGAAAAGAAGGCATTGCTGCCTGTACTTGCAATTTACGGTGCAAATGCAGCCGGAAAAAGTAACGTATTACATGCAATGATGACAATGAAAGAAATGGTTGTGGGAAATGCTGCAAAAGTTTCTAAGGGGCAAAAGTTGCCGTGGGAGCCGTTTGGAGGAACAAAGGTTCCGACTTCTTTTGAAATGGTATTTATTTTTCAGGGAGTTCGTTACACATACGGTTTTTCTTTTGATGCAAAGAAGATTTACAAAGAGTATCTTTACCATTGGCCGAATGGCCGTGAAGCCTTAATTTTTTCAAGAGAAAATGGAGTGTATGAGTTCCGGGAAAATGTAAATGAGCAGCTTACTCTGAGTAACCGAACACCGGACAATAAGCTCTATCTGGTGTCCTCTAATGACTGGAATCTGCCTCAGACGGAAAATGCTTATCGGTGGTTCCTGGAAAAGTTGACATTCCTGATGGATGAAGAGCCGGCTACCTCAGAAACTGTTGCCCAGATTGTCAGCGGTGATGATAAGAAAGCTCGAATCTTAAAAGAATTGCTGCTTGCCGATCTTGGAATCACCGATGTTACAATCAAGAACACCTCTGGTACAATACCGGATATTACGACAACACATCGAATTATTAACGAGGACGGTACAACAGAATACTTTCAGCTTTTAATGGAGCAGGAATCTGTCGGTACACAACACTTTTTTGCCCGCATCGGAGGATGGTTGCAGGCACTTGAAAACGGCGCACTTTTAGTTGTTGATGAAATTGAAGATAGTCTGCATCCTCTTTTAACCAGAAGGCTGATTGAAATGGTGCAGGATAAGGCTGTCAATACAAAGGGAGCGCAGCTGATTTTTACAACACACGATGCAATGCTGCTTGACTTGAATTTCTTCCGTAGAGATCAGATTTGGTTTGCTGAAAAAAACGATGAGACATGTGCAACAGAGCTTTACTCGCTGGCATCTTTCTCTCCAAGAAAAGGAGAAAATGTGCGTAAGGGTTATCTTCAGGGACGATTTGGTGCAATCCCTTTTATCGGAGGTGACGCCTGATGAGCAAGATGCGAAAAGAGTATGATCCGAACAAAGTTAAGCGGCGGAAGCGTAAACCGATTGTTTATATCATCTGCGAAGGAAAAGAAACAGAGACACTTTATTTCAAACATTTTCGTTCACGAAACTGCCTGGTGGATATTATCCCGATTCCATCAAAACATAAAGCGGCGGAACATTTGGTGAAACACGCAAAATCCATGATCTCCCAAGCGGATTATTATCCGAAAGACGGAGATCAGCTTTGGTGTGTATTTGACTGTGATGATAATAAAGACTCTGAGCTTCAAGCTGCAATTTCCTATTCGGAGAAGCATGGGTACAAAATCGCATATTCTAATCCGGCATTTGAATATTGGTATCTGCTCCATTTTGAAAAGCGAAATGGATATTTGAAAGATTCCGCTACGGTAATTGACATCTTGAAAAACAAAGGATATTTGGAAAATTACGGAAAAAGTGTGGATGTTTTTGAAGAATTGCATGAACACCAGCCAGAAGCTATTCAGTACGCAAAAGAACGAGTGGAGAGATTAACCAGAGATCAGCTTACTGTGATCTGCCGAGACAGTAATCCGGTAACGACAGTCTATGAGCTGGTTGAATTTTTGAATAGTAAAAGAACATAAAAGCACCATTACAAAGGTGCGCATAATGACAGAAAGCTGTCACTTCGACGATAAAAATTCGTTGGGTGGCAGCTTTTGTGTTTGGAGAGGAGGAAGCATTATATCTTCATTTTATAAATTCGCTGTGGAAATATTGACGAGGATAAAATAAAGAGTTAGTATTAACTAATATAAAATTAGTAAAATCTAATTGATATTTACTAATAAAAATATACAGGAAAAGGAAAACGAATTTTCCCATTTTTAGCGACGAAGGAGGAAATATGGTACGAAAGGGATTTAAAAATCTGGCAATTGGGATGGCAGCGTGTATGATGCTTTCGCAAAACTTTCCCGCATTGGCTCTGGAGAATACGGAAGGCAAGTGGCAGATGGAGGAAAAGGCTTGGACCTTTGTGAATGCCAAGGGAGAAAAGCAGAAGGGATGGATTGTTTCCGAGGGAGCTTGGTATCTGCTGAAGGAAGACAGCGGTACACTACAATCCGGCTGGTGGAAGAGTCCAAGCGGAAAATGGTTCTTCTTCAATACTGCTCACGATGGCTCCTTTGGAAGGCTCTGTACAGGTTGGCAGTGGATTGACGGCTACTGCTATTATTTCGAGGATCAGGATTCTGCCCGTTTAGGGGAGTTGCTTATCGCGGGAACAAAGGATGGCTATTCCGTAGATGAGGATGGACGTTGGGTAGAGAATGGAAAGCCTGTTTATGAGCAGGGCAAAGGGCTTCTCTCCAAGGAAGATGGACAACAGGTTGCGGGAGTAAGCCGTAGTATTCCGGAAGTCCTAGGGGTAAATCGTAGCAGCTCCGGCGGTTCCGGCAGGTCATCAGGGGGAAGCTCCGGAAGGAGTTCCGGAAGCGGTTCAGGCAGTGTAAGCAATTCTACAAACAGTCAACAGTCTTCGACAGAAAAGCAGAAGGAGGACGCGGAGAAGAAGGCTCGGGAAGAAAAGGAAAAAGAAGAGCAGGAAAAGAAAGATCAAGAAAAGAAAGAGCAAGAAAAGAAAGAGCAAGAAGAGCAGGAGAAAAAGGAAGTCTTTTCCGCATTGGAAAGAGAGCATAGCGGAGTAGTGAATCTGGGCTTTGATAAATATCTTGTGCTTTCCTTTAAAGAGGGACGCCCCGAGGATTACAAGGTAGAGGTGGATGGAACCGATATTACCAAAGCGTTAACGCCCATTGATACTGCCGGAAAGCTTTGGAAGTGGGAAAGCACGGTAGTTTCTCCCAAGAATCTGACGATTTACAAGAAAGATGGCGGAGAAGAAAAGGAGATTCTGTCTTTAAATGCCGGAGAGGCCAAGGCGGCACCTGCAAGCTCCTTCGAAAGCTCCGGGGATCTGTCTTTAGTCATAAAGGGAAAAGTTACGAAGGAAGAGTTAAATTATCCATCCGTACAAGCAGGTAGGGAAAGAACCAAGGAAAGCAGAACTACCTTTGACCTAAGTGAGCAAGAAGAAAAGGGAATTCCTATTACCTATTATTTTAAAGCCTTTCCGGTGGATTTTAAGGGGGAAAATAATGGAAAGCCCATCAAATATGAACTACTTGCTGAAACAGAAGAACAGAAAAAATGGTTTGATGGTATTGATTTTATTTCCTCTTTGAGTGAAGGCAGTATTTACGGCTTGGGAAATAAAAATGCCTCTTTGCAATTTACGAAGGAAGCGGTGCATAAGACTAGGCATGGAGAGCTTGGCGTTGTGAATATTCCTGCAGGACAGGAGAACCTAAGGAGCAAGGGCTGGTATCAGGTAAAGATTCACTCCTCCTATGATGACAGTACAATAACCATTCCCTTGGAACTGGTTTCTCAGGATAAGTTGGTGTTACAACAGGCTCCGGAGAGCAGTACTCCAAAACAGGGTGAGACTATTCGCTTTATGGCAGAGGTTCCGGGAAGAATGTATCTCAGTGAGTTTGGAGAACCCTCCTCAAAATTAGTTTTAAAAAAGCCGGATGGTAGCAGTCAAAATCTGGAATATCTTAAAGACTTTTACTATTATGATGGGGCATTACTTCTTTATGGAAAGAGCAAGGACGAAGAAGGAAGTCTTCTCACCGATCAGGCAGGACAATATGTGCTTACGGTAAAGCTAAACGGATATGGAAAGATCAAGCAACGCTTTGAGGTTTTTGCCGGAGAAGCCAAAGAAGAGCAGGATGAAAAGGAAGAGAAGGCAAGACAGAAAGACGCGGAAAAAGACCGTGGCAGCTTTGATGCCATTTCCCATGCTACCTCTAGAGAGGTTCTTACGAAGAAAAAGCCGGACCTTTCCGATTTGCCAAAGCTTGGAGAAGGAGAGGATAAGTATTTAGCCCTTTCCTATGATCTTTTAAGCAATGCCCTATTGCTTAGAGAGCTGGGAATTTCCAATCCGGATGCGAATCTGGTGGCAGCTCGTTTCCTTCGTTCCAGAGGGGACAAGTATTTTCTTCCCGAAGGAGGAGATCAGTTCTACGATTTTACCGGATATTTTGCAGCCTACAAAGAAAAAACGGCAAAGAGCATCGTAAGCTTTTCTCCGTCAGAATATTTGAAAACCGCAGAAGCCATCAGAAAGGTTCCTTCTTCTCTCTATAGAGTCCTGGAGGACGGCTCTTTGTCCAAAGAGCTAAGAACAGAGTATCTTACGGGAGTTAAGCCGCCGAAGTTTACGGTTGGAGTGGCAAAGCCCGGAGAGGACATTGTGTTAGAGACCGAGGATAGAGAGTATTTGAAGAAAGGAGAGATTAAGTTTTACTTAGAAAAACAAATCTATAACAACGAGATTCGTTCTGCTCTCATAGAGATTATGGAAGAGGAAGGAAAAATTGTGATTTCTCCCAAGGCCTTTAAGGGAAAGGCAGAGGGAAAGCATACTCTGATTCTGGTGCGTAAGGGTTATCAAACTCTGGAGCTTCCCTTATCCTTTGAAGAAGCGGTAGAGAAGCTTCCGGAAGAACCGGTCAGTGCTTCCAATCTGTCCTCTTAAAAATAAGTACATTTGTCTAAGGTACGGAAACCCTATTGCGGACGGGATTTTCGAGATTCTCCATTACAGGAGAGATTTTAGCTTCCACAGCTGATAATAGCGAGGCGTTTCATATCGCCTCGCTATTTTTATGCTATTTCGAAGAAAATTCCAAATATTTCTAAATTTAAAATCAAAATTTAAAAAAGAATTAAAGCAAAAATCATTAAGTAATTAAAAATAAAGCAACAAAAAAATGTAAAATTCAAGTGACTTTCCAAGGGAAGTATGTATAATAAGAACATTGAGCCTTGTATTTTTTTTCATACGAGAGGCTTGAAATTTTAAAAGAGTGAGAAGGAGACCACTATGGCAAATTTGGATTTAACACAATATGGCATTACAGGAACCACGGAAATCGTACATAACCCATCCTATGAGCTTTTGTTCCAGGAGGAAACCAGAGCGGATTTGGAAGGCTATGAAAAGGGACAGGTCAGCGAATTAGGAGCTGTTAACGTAATGACCGGTATTTACACCGGACGTTCTCCCCAGGATAAGTATATTGTCATGGATGAGAAATCCAAGGATACCGTATGGTGGACATCCGATGAGTATAAGAACGATAACCATCCTGCATCCCAGGAAGCATGGAACACTGCTAAGGAATTGGCAAAGAAGGAGCTGTCCAACAAGCGTTTATTCGTAGTGGATGCTTTCTGCGGAGCCAACAAGGACACCAGAATGGCAGTGCGTTTCATTGTGGAAGTAGCTTGGCAGGCACACTTTGTAACAAACATGTTCATTCAGCCCTCCAAGGAAGAGCTGGAGAACTTTAAGCCGGACTTCGTGGTTTACAATGCTTCCAAGGCAAAGATTGAAAACTACAAGGAGCTTGGCCTACATTCCGAGACTGCGGTTATGTTCAACATCACCAGCAGAGAGCAGATTATCTTAAATACCTGGTACGGCGGAGAGATGAAGAAGGGTATGTTCTCCATGATGAACTACTTCCTTCCCTTAAAGGGTATTGCTTCCATGCACTGTTCCGCAAATACAGACTTAAACGGAAAGCACACCGCAATCTTCTTCGGACTTTCCGGAACAGGAAAGACCACCCTTTCCACTGATCCTAAGAGACTGTTAATCGGAGATGATGAGCACGGTTGGGATGACAACGGTATCTTCAACTTCGAGGGCGGATGCTATGCCAAGGTTATCGACCTGGATAAGGATTCCGAGCCGGATATCTATAAGGCTATCCGCAGAGATGCATTGCTGGAAAATGTTACCATGGATGCTAACGGAAAGATTGATTTCAAGGAGAAGAGCGTTACCGAGAATACTCGTGTGTCCTATCCTATCCAGCACATCGACAATATTGTAAAGCCTGTTTCCTCCGCACCTGCAGCGGAAAATGTTATTTTCCTTTCTGCAGATGCTTTCGGCGTACTGCCTCCTATCTCTATCCTGACAGAGGAGCAGACCCAGTATTATTTCCTTTCCGGATTTACCGCAAAATTAGCCGGAACAGAGAGAGGAATCACAGAGCCTACACCAACCTTCTCCGCTTGCTTCGGACAGGCTTTCTTGGAGCTTCCTCCAACAAAGTATGCGGAAGAGCTGGTTAAGCGTATGGAGAAGAGCGGAGCAAAGGCTTATCTGGTAAATACCGGATGGAACGGTTCCGGAAAGAGAATTTCCATCAAGGATACCCGTGGAATCATTGATGCCATCTTAAACGGAGATGTGGCTAAGGCTGAGACCAAGAAGATTCCATACTTCGATTTCGAAGTACCTGTAGCTTTACCGGGTGTAGATCCGAAGATCTTAGATCCAAGAGATACTTACGCTGATGCAAGCCAGTGGGAAGAGAAGGCAAAGGACCTGGCAGGACGTTTTGCGAGCCGCTCGGAGTGGGATGAGAAAGCACGCGATCTTGCCGCACGCTTTATCAAGAACTTTAAGAAGTACGAGAGCTCTGAGGCAGGAAAGAAGCTTTCTGCAGCAGGCCCTAAGGCATAAGAATAGTACTATTGCTGATAACGAGGAGGGAGATTATTCTCCCTTCTTTTTTTGTTATCGGGTAATGTTTACATAAAAATCCTTTATCCTATGGGAATACGCCTATTCTATAGATCTTTGCATGCTTGGAACGTTGGCGGTATTTTACTAAGGTAAAAATAAAAATTCTTTATATTAAGGAATTATGAAAGCACTTTTTTTGTGAAGAAAGCTTTGTTATACTTTTCAGGCAGAGCACTTACAAAAAATAGGGAGAAGACTATGGCAGACAGAAAAAGAAGAACTGCACCCAGTAGAGAATTTATCAGAGAAAGAGAAGAAAGCAGCAGAAATAGACGTCCCTCTCGAAATCGTTATCAGGAGGAGTATGATTCTGATGAGGAATATGATGACTACGATGACGAGTATGAAGATGATTATGATGAGGACTATGACGACTATGATGAGGACTATGAAGATGAGAACTTCGAGGAAGAGCCTCAAAGTCTGAAAAGAAGAAAGTCCCAAAGACAGGGCGCAAATATCGCTACAGCCACCGGTCGCTCCGATAGAAGAAGAAATCCATCCGGAGCAGAGAATCGAAAGGCCGTAAGCGGCGGGAACAGTGGAAGAAGCAATAGAAATACGGCTTCGGAAAGGTCGGGGCAAGACAGAGGGAAAAGAAAGAAAAAGAAGTCTATTTTTCAGAAGTTGGGCATTCTTTTACTGCTTGTATTTTTCGGTCTTCTCCTTTGGCGTTTTATATCTCCGTATTTTGGCCCTAAATATTGGACGGTGGCAGTTTTCGGTTTGGATTCCAGAGACGGCAACAAGGAGGCCGGTGCGCTTTCCGATGTGATTATGCTGGCTTCTGTCAATAAGCGAACCGGAGAAGTAAAGTTGAGCTCCGTTTTCAGAGACAGCTATAT